>JAIPAN010000056.1 GCA_021740025.1 Sphingobacteriaceae bacterium | reverse complement strand
TAGACATAATGGTACTTGCAGCTAATGCCTCTAACATAGGTGCTTTGCCCGGCAATTTACGATAGCCGTGTTTGGCCAAAGTTTCGCCCGATGTATCTAAAAATATATCGGCCTTATCATCTTTCCAATACAAATGGATAACCACTTTATCTAACTCGGGGCCGGTATTGGGGCGAATTTCTTTTTTCTCTTTAATACGATCTACAATGGCATCCTTTACCTTTAAATTGGCAAACAAAGGCGTGGTAATGGTTTCGTTATCTACGTTAGAGGTAACAGAAAAATAACCAGCGAAATCAATTAAACCCTCCCACTCCATTTCTACCAACTCTTTATATAATCGAGCCGGATTTTCGGCGGTAAAGCTTTTTAAAGAATAAAGCACCTGGCTGGCGCAACGTAAATTGAGATTGAGTTTAATACAATCGGTTACGGTACCGGTTAGTTCTAAACCAGTACTAAACACCCTATCGGGAGTAAAGCCTAGGGCTTCTACTTCCGCTTGTAAATAAGGCGCTAGCCGCTTATTACAGGTGATGATGATTTTACTTTTGGTGTGGAAAACTTGCATGATATTTTGCGAAGTTAATCAATTAAAATATGGAGATTTGTTACTAGGATTTTAAAAATTTAGAATTAATGGATATTAAAGGAAAAGTACACGAGGTTAGCGAAATAATTACCGTAAGTGAAAAGTTTAAAAAACGTGAAGTGGTAATTGAATATGCAGAAAATCCGAGCTACCCGGAATATGTAAAATTAGAAGCAGTACAAGATAAAGTAAACTTGCTTGATGCCGTAAAAGTGGGCGACCAAGTAGAAGTATTTTTTAACTTACGTGGCCGTCCGTGGACTGATAAAAACGGGAAAACACAATATTTTAACACCCTTTCGGTGTGGAGATTAAACGTTTTGGGGGGCGCTGCTAGTGCTGCACCAACACCAGAATATGCTGCACCTACAGATTTATCTTCCGAACCAGGTGCTGAAGACGACCTTCCATTTTAATCAAAAGGTCTTTTATTAAGAAAGCCGTTCCGAAAAAATTCGGAACGGCTTTCTAGTTTTATAAACAAATCAAAAAAACAATAAACTACGTTAACACCATTACTAAACTTTATAGTTTACACAAACTTAACATTTAATACATAATTAACAAATTGTTGGGCTGTTAAAAAATGTTAAAAATAGGTGTTGCTCCAATTAGCTTAGGTATTTTTGAGTGATGAAACGAAAAAACATTATGCTTATAACCGGGCTAATGGCTATAGCCCTATTGGGTGTATTGGCTATGCAATGGTATTTTCTAAATCAATCCTATCAATTAAAATCGCAATTATTCGATCAAAATGTAAACGAGGCGCTTAGCAATGTGGCTAAGAAACTTGAACGACAAGAAGCCTATAATTTTTTGTTAAAAAAGGCGGTAAACACTAAAAATGAATCGCAAAAATTAAAAAATCGAGCAACTCAGTTGAAACAAAATTCGGCGGCCCGAAAAGAATCTTATGCACAATTTTTAAGTAAAGAACAGCAAAAAGCAGATAGTTTATTTACCATACGAGACAGCATGCTTCGAGCACGCTACCCGCTCGTTTTAGCTTACGATGCCACCAAAGACCAGGCTGCTGAAGAAGATGAACTGCAACAAGAATTGGTACAATTTGTAGATCCGTTTGGAGGCATACACCAACAAGTACTTCAACAGCGGGTGCCGAAACTCAGTGTTACTAAACAAAACCCAGTAGATTCTATTAGGCAGTACATTGTGTTCGACCCACAAAATGGACCTAAACTGATTACCCTAGCCAAGCCGCGGCTAAGCAATATAAGTAGAAACAATACAACAAATTCTCCCGATGTAAATCTGGTACAACAATACTTAGATTCGGTTCAGGAAAATAAAAAAAACGCATTACAAGATTTAGCACAGGAGTTTGGTTCGGCTAAAATGCCCTTAAATAAACGTATACAAGCGCATATGGTAGACCAACTGTTACGTAAAGAATTAAAAAACAAGGGTATTACAGGGAGCTTTACCTATCAAATACAACAAGGAAATGCCAAAAATAAATTAGGCACCCAACCGGAAACTACAGAGCATTTGCATACGGATGAAGTCTATAAAACGCAACTCTTTCCGAAAGAAATGATAAAAGAGAGTGGTTGGCTGCTGCTTAGTCTTCCGAACAAAAGCAATTATATTTTGGCAAATATGACCTGGATTATGGCGCTTTCTGGAGGACTGTTGCTTATATTATTGGGAAGTTTTGGCTACACCTTACAACTTATTTTGCGACAAAAGAAAATATCGGAAATGAAAACCGATTTTATAAACAACATGACCCATGAGTTTAAAACACCTGTAGCCACCATTATGATAGCTAGTGAAGCTTTAAAAGATGAAGAATTGAGTGGAGGCAGGGCACAAGTTGAACGTTTAGCAACTATTATTTACGATGAAAATATTCGACTTGGGAATCACATTGAACGTGTTTTGCACCTAGCCAAAGTAGATAAAGAAGATTTTAAACTAGAAAATAGACCCACAGAATTAAATACGCTTATTGCTGCCGTAGCCGATAGCATGAGTTTACAACTAGAAAAGCAAAAAGCCAGCATTGAATTAGATTTACAAGCAAAAAATGATGTGGTATTTGCCGATGAATTACATCTATCTAACGTGGTATTTAATTTAATAGACAATGCAATTAAATATTGCAACGGAGAAGCAAAAATTAAAATTAGTACACAAAATCTTGGAAAGCAGGTACTATGTACCGTACAAGACAATGGCCTTGGAATGAGCAAAGACCAAATTGATAAAATTTTTGATCAATTCTACAGAATACCTACCGGCAACGTACACAATGTAAAAGGATTTGGTTTGGGCTTAAGTTATGTAAACACCATTGTGCGCTTATTAAAAGGGCAAATAAAAGTAAAGAGTGAAAAACACAAAGGTTCTACCTTTGAAATTAGTATCCCACTAGCATGAAAAAAGTACTATTAGTAGAAGACGACCCGAACTTGGGACTACTCTTACAAGAATATTTGCAACTAAAAGGCAAGTTTGAGGTAGTACGCTGCAGCGATGGCGACGAGGGTTTAATAACCTTCACCAAAGAGGCTTTTGATATCTGCATTTTAGATGTAATGATGCCCAAAAAAGACGGCTTTACCTTGGGCAAAGAAATACGGAAAATAAATCCACACATTCCGCTCATTTTTGCCACCGCAAAAACCATGATTGAAGATAAAACCGAGGCCTTTACCCTCGGTGGCGACGATTATATTACCAAACCCTTTAGAATTGAAGAGTTGCTTTTGCGAATCAATGCGCTCTTAAAACGGGTTTCTGAACATAAAAACGAGGAAACAAGTGTACAACCAAGCAGCTTCCAAATTGGCGATTTTGTATTTGATGTAGCCGCACAACAAATTACTTATAAAGAAAATACCCAGCGATTAAGCACCAAAGAAGCCGAATTGTTAAAACTATTGTGCCAGAAACAAAACCAAGTTTTAACCCGAGAGGAAGCACTTTTAGCCATTTGGCACGACGATAATTACTTTAATGGGCGTAGCATGGACGTATTTCTGAGCAAATTGCGCAAATACTTAAAAGCCGATCCGAGAGTAGAAATTATAAACGTGCACGGCAGAGGCTATAAATTATTCATCCATTAGGCCAATCAATTCAGTTACTAGGTACCTTGTTATCTTACTAATTAAATTAAAGTCCAATAATTATAATTAGTAATTATATTTCTTTTAAAGCATGGTATTTTCTTTTAGTTAACCAAATTCGGTAAACTAAAACAAAAATTATATGAAAAAAATCAAAAATTTAATTCGCCCGGCAGTGTGTTTAGGGCTTGGCATGATGGTACTGAGCGCATGCGAAAAAAGTACTGAATTTACACCAAGCACAGCGGACGGAAGATTAGCAGTAGGGCAAGAAATGGATTTAAAAAGCCCCATTGTGGCGCCAGATGCGCCAATTGATACCCGTCAAACAACACCGGCATCAACAAGTTTAGATAAAGGAAATGGATCGGGTATAGCATATTACTACGATGTAAGAAAACTGAAACTTTACCCTTTACCAAAACCAGATCCAGATCCAGAACCTTGGAAAGAGAGATTAAATTAGTAATACCGAACACCAAATTAAAAAAACCCTCTTTTTAGAGGGTTTTTTTATACCCTAAAATTTATGGGAACAAAAACGCTTCATGCCATTTCGCTGGTTAGGGCTACAATAAGGCCAAAGTTTAACGTGTAGATGTGGAAAACTAAATCTATAAAAAAGACATTTTTGCGGTATTTTAAACTTTAATTAGTCTTGGCAAGATTATTGATGATATAGCTTTAAAAGCGCACATTTTTTACGAGGATGGAAGAAGAATTTGAATTTGGATTTAGTGAAGACCCTAAATTTTCGGTAGAACGCTACGAAGAAATGATCCGCAATCAGGATCAGTATTTTTTTGATGCACAAGCATTCGAAAATATAATTGACTATTACATCGAGAAAAATGACCCTATAAAGGCCCTCCAGGTGGTAGAATATGCCCTAAGCCAACACCCCTTTGTTTCGGTATTTTTAGTGAAACAAGCCCAATTATTTTTAGTAACCAATCAACTAAACAAGGCTTTTGCCGCCCTAGATAAAGCCGAAACTTTAGAAGCATCTGACCCAGATATTTACACGCTAAGAGGTACCATTTTTGAAGGACTAGAGCAACATGCCGAGGCGCTCGAAAATTATAAAAAAGCCTTAGAAATGTCTGAAAGTAGAGATGAAATTCTCTTACACATTGCTTACGTTTACCAAAACATGGCCAATTACGAGTCGGCAGTAACCTACCTAAAAGCGTGTTTAGAAAGCAATATGGAAAACCAAGAAGCGCTTTATGAATTGGCTTTTTGCTACGACGTGCTCGATAAACAAGAAGAATGCATTGAATTTTACAAGCAATACATCGATACCGAGCCCTACTCATATGCCGCTTGGTACAACCTGGGCAATGCTTACAATAAATTAAATTTATTCGAAAAAGCCATTGATGCCTACGATTACGCCATTTTAATCAAAGAAAATTTTTCATCGGCCTATTTCAACAAAGGCAATTCATTGGTTAATTTAGATCGCTACAGCGAAGCCATTGAAGTGTATAAACAAACCTTTGAGTACGAGCCACCCAATGGAGATACCTATTGCGCCATTGGCGAATGCTATGAAAAATTGGAGCAAATGGACGAGGCTCGTAAATATTATAAAAAGGCGGTTAAAATGGACCCCGATCAGGCCGATGCCTGGTTTGGTATAGGCGTAACGCTCGACTTTGAAGAACGTTTTTTCGAATCGCTGCACTTTTACAGAAAAGCCCTAGAGTTAGACGATCAAAATCCGGATTTTTGGTTTGCCATTGCCGATGCACAATACAAGCTCAAACAATTAGACGAATCTGAAAAAGCGTACGAAAAGGTAGTTGAACTAAACCCCATTGATATTGAGGCTTGGTTAGATTATTCATCTATATTATTTGAGCAAAAGAAACTTGCCCAAGCCATTGAAACCATTTCGGAAGGCATTAAAACCAACCCCGATGCCGCCGAACTGTACTACCGCATGGTGGCTTACCTCTTTGCCGATGGACAATATGCCGAAGCATTGGCTTTCTTAGAAATTGCACTCAATACCGATTCAGAAAAGCACCATATCCTTTTCGAATACCTCCCTCAACTACAAGAAAACAAGGTAATTATCGATATCATTAATCGGTATACTAGATAAACACACAAATACTTTAATAGTTAGATTTTTTTTGGACATTTGCAGCATGAATTACACCTTAAATAATATACCCGAACGCAGCCAAAAACCAAGAAACAGTGGCATAACCATGGTGATGGATAAGGGATTAAGCATTCGTGAAATTGAAGATTTTTTAGAAGTATCCGGATCGCATACAGATATTGTAAAACTTGGCTGGGCTACTTCGTATGTAACCCCCAACCTAGAAAAAAAACTACAGGTATATAAAGAAGCGGGCATTCCTACCTATTTTGGAGGTACTTTATTCGAGGCTTTTGCCATTAGAAATCAATTTGACGATTACCGCCGTGTACTAGACAAATACGGCATGCAATACGCCGAAGTATCCGATGGCTCTATGGATATTGAGCACGACGAAAAATGTGAATACATTCGCAAACTTAGTGAGCAAGTAACCGTAATTTCTGAGGTTGGATCAAAAGATGCAGCCAAAATATTTGCACCATACAAATGGATTGCACTCATGAAAGCCGAAATTGAAGCCGGTTCTTGGAAAGTAATTGCCGAAGCTCGTGAAGGTGGGAACGTAGGTATATACCGCGATTCTGGAGAAGTAAGAGAAGGCTTAGTTGATGAAATTTTAACCCAAATACCGCAAGAAACCATTATTTGGGAAGCTCCAATTAAAGCCCAACAAGTTTGGTTTATAAAACTAATTGGCACCAATGTAAACCTGGGCAACATTGCCCCGGCAGAAGTTATTCCCCTAGAAACTATCCGACTTGGTTTAAGAGGCGACACCTTTAGTCACTTTTTAGATCAAGGCAATTAATTTTTGCTATATAAGATGAAAAAATACGGCATTATTGGCTACCCTTTGGCACACTCCTTTTCAGTTGACTATTTTACAGAAAAATTTGAAAAAGAGAACTCATCGGATCATGAATACGTGGCTTTCCCCATCGAATCTATTAGCGATTTCCCGGAAATTGTAAAGAACAACCCCGATTTATGTGGATTGAATGTTACCCATCCGCATAAAATTGGAATTATTTATTACATGGATAGTTTAGATGAGGCTGCTAAAGAAATTGATGCCGTAAACTGCATTAAAGTGGCCAATAGCCACCCCGTTGAAGATTTTTTTAGTGGAGAATTATCTTCTACACAAATTCGTTTAGAGGGCTACAACACCGATGCCTATGGTTTTGAGCATTCCCTAAAACCACTACTACACAAGCGGCACCAAAAAGCCTTAATTTTAGGAAGTGGTGG
>JAIPAN010000055.1 GCA_021740025.1 Sphingobacteriaceae bacterium | reverse complement strand
TAGAACGCATCAACCAAGCCGGTATAACTAAATTAGGAGCCATTCATCGTGGTTTTTCTTCTTTTGAAAAATCGGCTTTTAGAAATGAACCCATGTGGGAATTGGCCATTCAGTTGAAAACCATTTGCCCCGAATTACCCATCATAAACGACCCGAGTCATATTTGCGGTAACCGCGAACTCATTCCGTACATTGCGCAAAAAGCCTTGGATTTAGACATGCAGGGCTTGATGATTGAATCGCATATAGACCCATCTGTAGCGTGGACTGATGCCAAACAACAATTAACTCCGGCAGATTTGGCCGAATTGATGGATCGCTTAACCCTACGTAAAGCCGACCTAAAAGATGCTGCCTTTGTTGATAAATTAGCGGAATTGCGTAACCAAATTGACAAAATTGACGACCAAATTATTCAAAAAATGGCCGAAAGGATGGGTATCGTAGAGAAAATTGGTACCTACAAACGTGATAGTGGCGTAACCATTTTACAGGTGGGCCGTTGGGATGAAATCCTGCAAAAACGTTCTGATTTTGCCAAAGCACTAAAATTAAACCTTCCATTTGTGGGCAAATTGTTAGAGCTCATTCACAGTGAATCCATCCGCAAGCAAACAGAAATTATGAATCAAGAAAAAGCAAACAGCTAAACATGGCTTCTATTACGCTCTCCCATCCTATCAAAAAAATACAGGCTAGCATTACCCTCACCGGTTCTAAAAGTGAGAGTAATAGAGCCCTAATTTTGCAGGCCTTGAGCAAAGGGCTAGTGAGCGTAGAAAACCTATCACAAGCAGCCGATACCCAAACGCTGCTTCATATACTCAACACACAACTTGGTACCCAAAACCCACAACACATAGATGTAGGTCCAGCTGGAACAGCCATGCGCTTTTTAACGGCACTCCTGGCCACGCAGCCGGGTGAATATACGCTTACCGGAAGCCAGCGCATGAAAGATCGGCCCATCGGTATTTTAGTTAATGCTTTGCAGAAATTAGGCGCTCACATTAACTACATAGAGCAAGACGGCTATCCGCCACTCTCAATTAAAGGCCCATTCGAACAAAAAGAAACTAAAATTAATATTCAAGGCAATGTTAGCAGCCAATACATTTCGGCCCTGCTACTCATTGCCCCTAGCCTACCCAAAGGTTTATGCTTAGAACTAGAAGGCGAATTAACTTCTAAACCTTATGTAGAAATGACCTTGGCCATGTTGCAACAAGTGGGCATTCAGCATAGTTGGGAGGGCAATCAAATCTGCATCGAACAACAAGCATTTAAAACAAGTAAACTACTAGTAGAGCCCGATTGGAGTGCTGCCTCGTATTGGTATGCCATCGCTGCCTTAGCCCAAGAATCAAGTCTTAACATGCCTCATTTACAAGCCTATAGCCTACAAGGCGATAGCAAAATCACAGAATTGATGGCCAATTTCGGTATCACTTCCCAATTTAAAAACGGAGAACTCCAATTAACAAAAGAGAGCAAAACCCCCGAACGTAAAATTTTCGACTTAAAAGACTGCCCCGATTTAGCACAAACCCTGATTGTATGTTGTGCTGCACTAGGCCACGAGGCTACCTTTACCGGTTTAGAAACGCTAAAAATTAAAGAAACCGATCGGGTAAAAGCCCTCCAAACCGAATTGGCTAAAATTGGCGTAACACTCATTGAAAAAAACTTAACGTATAAATTAGATTGCTCAAAACGAGTATTGCCTAAAAAAATACAAATAGCCACTTACGAAGACCACCGCATGGCCATGGCATTTACTCCTTTGGCTTTACTAATTGATGAAGTAGAAATCATGGAACCACAAGTAGTTGCCAAATCCTATCCCCATTTTTGGGACGATTTGAAAACTGCTGGTTTTGAAATAAAAATGTAATTTTATCCCCTATGGCAGGCAATACTTTCGGACAACTTTTCAGAACAAGCACTTTCGGTGAATCCCATGGAGTCGCTATTGGTGTAATAATCGATGGTTGCCCGGCTAATTTGGCTATTAATCTTGATTTTATTCAACACGAGTTGGATAAACGCCGCCCGGGACAATCGCAATTAACTACCCAACGCAGAGAAAGCGATGCGGTACAAATCCTATCGGGTGTGTTTGAAGGAAAAACCACCGGAACGCCAATTTGTCTGCTTATTCCCAATGAAGATCAACGTTCGGCCGATTATAGCCACATCCAAGATGCTTATCGTCCGTCGCATGCCGACTATACCTACGATGCCAAATACGGTCACCGCGATTACCGTGGTGGGGGCCGTTCATCGGCAAGAGAAACCGCAGCTAGAGTAGCCGCAGGAGCTATAGCTAAATTACTTTTAGCCCAAGCCGGTATCGAAATTTTTGCACACGTATCTGCCGTAGGAAACATAGAAGCACCGGGATTGGGCAACGAATCGATTGCCCTATTAACTGAACAACGAGAAGCTACACCCGTACGTTGTGTAGACCCCGCCACTGCAAAAGAAATGATTAGCACCATTGAGCACATTCGCAAAGAAGGCGATACCCTTGGCGGAAAAATCTCAGCAATTATTCGCAACTGCCCGGCTGGTTTAGGTGAGCCTGTTTTTGATAAAATTCATGCCGATTTAGGGAAAGCTATGTTGAGCATCAATGCCGTTCATGGTTTTGAATACGGCTCTGGTTTCGATGGAACCCGCATGAAAGGCTCGGAACATAACGATGCCTTTGTAGCCGCATCTACAGAAAAGGCACAAACCCTTACCAACTTTTCGGGAGGTATTCAAGGAGGTATCACTAACGGCATGGAAATTAATTTCCGAGTTGGATTTAAGCCTGTAGCCACCATTATGCAAGCACAAGCCAGTGTAAATAAAGCGGGCGAAGAAGTTGCTGTTTCAGGCAAAGGTCGCCACGACCCTTGTGTGGTGCCGAGAGCCGTAGCCATTGTAGAGGCCATGGCCGCCCTGGTACTAGCCGACCATTACCTACGCAATAAAACAGCTAAGATTTAAAATATAGCAGGAAACTGATTGGGTTTGCTATCATGCATCATCGCATAAACCGTTTCAACCACATCTTCTACAGATGGTTTGGTAAAATAATCACCATCAGAACCGTATGGAGGACGATGTGCTTTTGCTGTTAAGGTTTTCGGTTGTCCGTCTAAGAAATAATATCCTTTTTGATTCTCGAGCACTTGTTGCAAAATATAGGCCGATGCTCCACCCGGTACATCTTCATCAACCACCAACAATTTAGAGGTTTTTTTAAGCGATTGTGCACAAATACCGTTCATATCAAAAGGCAATAAGGTTTGAGGATCCACAATTTCTACCGAAATTCCTAATTTCTCTAACTCTTCAGCTGCTTCTTGCACAATGCGCAAGGTAGAGCCATATGAAACTATCGTTACATCTTTCCCTTCGCGAATAATTTCGGCGGAACCGAGTGAAACCGTAAAATCACCAATATTTTGAGGCAATTTTTCTTTTAAACGATAGCCATTTAAGCATTCTACCACTAAGGCAGGCTCATCGCCACGAAGCAATACATTGTACATGCCGGCGGCCTGTGTCATATTTCTAGGCACACATACGTGAACGCCCCGTAAAGAGTTTACAATCATACCCATAGGCGAACCCGAATGCCACACCCCTTCTAAGCGGTGTCCACGGGTACGAATTAGTAAGGGTGCTTTTTGGCCGGCCTTGGTGCGGTAACTTACGGTAGCCAAATCATCGCTTACAATGTTTAAGGCGAATAATAAATAATCTAAATATTGAATTTCGGCAATGGGTTTTAAACCACGCATAGCTAAACCAATACCTTGGCCAATAATGGTCATTTCGCGAATACCGGTATCGGTGATGCGCAAATCGCCATATTTTTCTTGCAAACCGGCAAAGCCTTGGTTTACATCGCCAATTTTCCCTACATCTTCTCCAAAAGCCAACACTCTCGGATCGCGATTAAAATGTGTATCGAAACACGCATTTAAAAGTTCACGTCCATCCAATAGCGGAGCATCGGCAGCATATTCAACTGCTACAGAAGGTACGTTTTCCGGACTTTGGCTTGTTTCGGTAAATAATTTAGAATTATAGGCATCGGCCATTTTTACTTGTTGCTGGCTATACCAAGCAAGCAAAGCTGTTTTGGCCGAGCTTGGGGCCGAACGTAAAAAACGTAGAGCCTTACGCACTGCTTGGTACACTTCTTTTCGAGAAACTTCGCTCGTTTTTGCTAAGGCTTCGGCTAAGGCCACTACCTCGGGCACTTGAGTAGCTTGCAAAAGAACAATGGCCTCATTGGCTTCTGCTTGTATGGCACTTAAAAAATCGGCCAAGGCCTTTTTCTGACAGTCACGCACATAATTTTTAGCTGTTTCTTCCAAAACTGAAAGTTCCGTTTCGCTAATCATGGCTGTTTCGAGCATCCATTTACGCATTTGCACCAAACAATCGTATTCTTGTTCCCAAGCCAAACGTTCGGCAGATTTATACCGTTCGTGCGAACCCGAAGTAGAATGTCCTTGAGGTTGCGTAAGTTCTGTTATGTGAATTAAAGTAGGCACATGCTCTGCTCGGCAGGTAGCTATAGCTTCCTGATATACTTGGCATAGCGCAGGATAATCCCAGCCTTTTACTTTATAAATTTCAAAGCCTTCGCCTTTAGCATCACGCTGAAAACCTTTTAATATTTCTGAAATATCTTGTTTTGTAGTTTGAAATTCGGCCGGAACAGAAATGCCGTAGGCATCGTCCCAAACAGAAACGGCCATGGGAATTTGCAATACGCCCGCAGCATTCATGGCTTCGAAAAACACGCCCTCTGAGCTGGAGGCGTTGCCAATGGTTCCGAAAGCAACTTCGTTGCCTTGTACCGAAAAGTTTTTTAAATAGCCTAATTCTTGATTCTGACGGTATAATTTAGAAGCATACGCCAAACCCACCAAACGAGCCATTTGGCCACCGGTGGGCGAAATATCAGCCGAACAATTTTTAATGGCTGTTAAATCTTTCCAAGATCCATCTTCATGTAGGGTACGGCTAGCAAAATGGCCATTCATTTGACGGCCTGCCGAAGCTGGTTCGGCTAATACATCGGGGTTGGCATACAATTGCGCAAAAAACTCGGTAATGCTTAACATACCGGTAGCAAACATAAATGTTTGATCGCGGTAATAACCCGAACGCCAATCGCCAGCCTTAAAGGCTTTAGCCATAGCTACTTGGGCTACTTCTTTACCATCGCCAAAAATGCCAAACTTAGCCTTGCCGGTAAGCACCTCTTTTCTACCCAATAAACTGGCCTGACGGCTTTCGTAAGCTAGTTTATAATCCTGAATTACTACCTGCTTAAAGTCCTCAAAGCTTAACTCTGAAGCATCAAAAGCTGTGGTTTCGGTATGGTTTAGTGCTGACATTGTGTTTTTAACTTTGCACAAAAATAAGAAAATATACGCTATGCGTACTTGCAACGTTATAAGGTTTGTTAAAAACCTTTTATGAAAGGTGTAAATAGTTTATATTTGTGTATATATATTTAAAACAGATGAAAAAAATAGTCTTCTTATTTACTCTTGCAACCTTGTTTGTAGGATTAAGTGCCATGAAATTTCAGCAAGAAGCTGAATTTAAATTTGATAAAGAAACCTACGATTTCGGCAAAATTCCCCAAGGAAAACCAGTTACTGTAGATTTTAAATTTACCAATACAGGTGAGGCGCCTATTATTATCACCAACGTAGAATCTACTTGTGGTTGTACTGTACCTAAATTCACGTCCACTCCGGTAAAAAAAGGAGAAACTGGTGTAATTACCGTTACCTACAATGCTGCTGCGGTAATGCCATTCAGCAAAGCCATAACCGTAAAGTCAAATGCTAAAACACCTGTAAAAATGCTTTACATTAAAGGTGAAGTATTGGCTCCAGCGCCGCCAAAACAATAATTTTAAAAAACATCTTTTAAAAACCCCGTTGGAAACAGCGGGGTTTTTGTATTTTTGGGCCATGCCTACCATATCTCTTAAAGGAGTGCAGATGCCTGCCTCTCCCATTCGTAAATTAAGTCCATTTGCCGAAGCGGCTAAAGCCGCTGGCAAAAAAGTGTTTCATTTAAATATTGGTCAGCCCGATATTGAGACACCCGAAGTGATGCTACATGCCATCAAAAATTTTGATGAAAAAGTGTGGGCTTATACCGCTTCTGAAGGCACGGCATCGTACCGTAAGAAATTAGCCGAATATTACAATAAACTTAATTATTCAATAAAAGCAGAAGATATTTTGGTAACTAATGGTGGCTCCGAAGCCATTACCATTGCCATGCAAACCTGCTTAAACCCGGGCGACGAAATTATCATTCCGGAGCCTTTTTATGCCAATTATAATGGCTTTGCCTGCATGAGCGACGTGGTTGTGAAACCCATTTTATCGCATATTGAAAATGGTTTTGCCTTACCTGCAATTACCGAGTTCGAAAAAGTAATAACGGAAAAAACCAAGGCTATAATTATTTGCAACCCCAATAACCCCACTGGATATTTATACTCCAAAGAAGAGCTAGAAGCTTTAAAAGAATTATGCTTGAAACACGATTTGTATTTATTTTCGGATGAAGCCTACCGCGAATTTTGCTACGATGGTCGCGAATTTATTTCGCCCATGCATTTAAGTGGTTTGGAGGAGAACGTAATGGTGCTAGATACCGTATCTAAACGCTACAGTGCCTGCGGAGCACGTTTAGGCTGTTTAATTACCAAAAATAAAGCAGTAATGGCGGCAGCATTAAAATTTGCCCAAGCCCGATTAAGCCCGGCCATGGTTTCGCAAATAGCTGGCGAAGCAGCCATCAACACACCCGATTCGTATTTCGAGGCCGTTACCAAAGAATATACCGCCCGCAGAGATGTATTAGTAAACAGATTAAACCAAATGGATGGGGTTTTTTGCCCAAACCCGGGTGGTGCTTTTTATGTAGTTGCCCAATTACCTATTGACGATGCCGATGCATTTTGCCAATGGATTCTCTCTGATTTTAGTTATCAAAACCAAACCGTAATGTTTGCTCCCGCTACTGGTTTTTATAGTACCCCTG
>JAIPAN010000054.1 GCA_021740025.1 Sphingobacteriaceae bacterium | reverse complement strand
GGCGAAACTTTGGCCAAACACGGCTATCGTAAATTGCCGGGCAAAGCACCTATGTTAGAGGCATTAGCTGCAAGTGCCATTATGTCTACCAATTGGGATCAAAAAAGCCCTTTTGTAAACCCCATGTGTGGTTCGGGTACCTTGGCCATTGAGGCTGCTTTGTTGGCAACCAACAAACGCCCGGGTTTATTTAGAATGAATTACAGCTTTATGCACGTTTTGGGTTATGATGAAGAGGTATTTTTTACGGAACGCAGGTTGTTAAAAGATCAAGCCGTTAAAACCATCGATTTTGAAATTATTGCTACCGATATTTCGGCTGATGCGGTGGATATAGCTCGAAAAAATGCACAAACTGCTGGCGTAGATCAATTAATTACTTTTAAAGTATGCGATTTTGCCGAAACCCCCGTTCCTAGTACACCAGGAGTAATTATGTTTAATCCCGAATACGGAGAACGTTTGGGGGTACATACCAAACTAGAGGCCACTTACAAACGTATAGGCGATTTTATGAAGCAAGAAGCAAAAGGCTACCGAGGCTATATTTTTACCGGCAACCCCGATTTAGCCAAACGCATAGGTTTACGAGCTTCACGACGAGTAGAATTTTACAATGGCAAATTAGACTGCCGCTTATTAGAATATGAATTATATGAAGGCAGCAGAAGAGAAAACCCAGATGCGGCCATGTTAACTTAAAAAATGTATGAAACTTTCTGTTTTAGTATTAATTAATGCTCTTGCAGTTGCCTTATCTTTAGCACTGTTAAACTTCTATTTTCAGCACAATTGGTTGTATATGTTGGCTACCTTGGTGGTTGCCTTAGGTACCAGTTTTGTTGTTTTTTATTATCTCACCGAACGTTTTTTATACAGTAAAATTAAGCTTATCTACAAACTTATACATAATTTAAAATTGGGTAAAGATTTAAAAGATGCCTTGGGTGAATATGTAAGCGATGACCCCATTTACGATGTAGAACAGGAAGTAAAAGAATGGGCCATAAACAAGAAATCGGAAATAGATAGTTTAAAAAAACAAGAAGAGTTTCGCCGAGAGTTTTTAGCCAATATTTCCCATGAATTTAAAACACCACTTTTTGCTATACAGGGCTACATAGAAGCCCTTCAGGATGATCTTTTATCCAATCCAGAACAAACCCAAAAATTTTTACAAAAAGCCGCCAAAAATGTAGACAGGTTGAGTTATTTAGTGAAAGATTTAGATGAAATATCTAAACTAGAAAGCGGCGAAATCCCCATCAATTACGAAATTTTTGATATCAATATCTTGTTGCAAGAAGTGGTAGAATCGCTTGAATTGCATGCCAAAAAACATAACATTAATTTAGAATTTAAAGAGAAATATCAAACCCCAACCAAGGTAGAAGCCGATAGAGAAAAAATAAGACAGGTTTTGGTTAACCTGATAGACAACTCCATAAAATACGGCAAACCCAATGGTACTACCTCTTTAAAAATTTTTGAATTGCACGATCAACTATTGGTTGAAGTAACAGATGATGGTTTGGGTATAGAAGAAAAATACCAAGCCCGTATTTTCGAACGCTTTTACCGCACCGATCAAAGTCGCTCCCGAGAAATTGGCGGATCTGGCTTAGGGTTGGCCATTGTAAAACATATGTTAGAAGCTCAAAACCAAACCATTACCGTTCGTAGTACCGAAGGTATTGGTTCTACTTTTGGTTTTACCTTGCAGAAAGCATAGACTTAATATTAACTTAACAATCTAATATTACATTTGTTTAATACAATCAAAACACAATGTCTCTAAACACCATTTTTCAGTATTTTGTTCCTAAGGATAAAAAATTTTTCCCTCTATTCGAGCAATCTAGCGCTAACTTAATTGCCATGGCAATTGTATTGGAACAAATAGTACAGCAAGACGAAGTTGCACAACGGGAAGAGTTATTTACACAACTAGAAAAATTAGAACATGTGGGCGATGAAATAACACATCAAATTCACCTTGAACTAAGTAAAAATTTCATAACCCCTTTTGATAGAGAAGATATACATCAATTAGCATCCGCTATAGATGATGTTGCCGATTATATACATGGATCAGCTAATCGCATCAACTTGTATAATGTTGATGAAATTACCGAACCCATTAAACAACTTGCCGAGTTGATTACCCAAGCTGTACGTGAATTGGATAAAGCACTACGAGAATTAAAAAATTTAAAAAATATGCGTGCCATTGCCGATTCTTGTGTGCGCATTAACAGTATTGAAAATCAGGCAGACCACGTATTTGATAAGGCAGTAGGCGAACTATTCGATTACGAAAAAGATGCTGTTAAAATAATTAAATACAAAGAAGTTTTGTCTGCCCTCGAAACCGCTACAGATATGTGTGAAGATGCTGCCAACGTGCTCGAATCTATTTTGGTTAAACACGCCTAAGCACTATAATTTCAAAGCATGGCTTTCAGCTTACTACTTATCATCATTGTTCTATCGCTTCTGTTTGATTATATCAACGGATTTCACGATGCCGCTAACTCAATTGCAACCATTGTATCTACCAAGGTACTTAGCCCTATGCAGGCAGTAATTTGGGCTGCATTTTTCAATTTTTTAGCTTATTGGGTATTTGGCTTTGGTGTGGCAGATACTGTTGCAAAAACAGCCCATACGATGGACATCAACCTTACCGTTATTTTAGCAGGGGTACTTGCTGCCATTGCTTGGAACTTACTTACATGGTGGCTCGGTATTCCTTCTAGCTCATCTCACACCCTAATTGGGGGATTTGCAGGGGCAGCAATTGCACATGCTGGTTTAAATTCTGTGGTATGGTACACTGCGGCAAAAGATGGCGGAATGCCTTCGGGTGTTTTGGTTATTATTTCCTTTATTGTACTAGCCCCATTAATTGGTTTGTTTGTTTCTTATTCTTTATCTATTTGGTTGTTACATGCGTCTAAAAAAAGCATTTGGCCCAAATTGTTTACCCTACTTATTTTGATAAGTACCTGTTGGTTTGTAGCAAATCAACTCAATTATGAACCCCATAAACCCCGTTTTTCAAGTCATTTTTGGAGTATAGCAGCCGAACCACATAACATTAAATGGTTATTATTTGCTTTCATCGTATTTTCTATTGGCTTTTTCTGTTTAATATTTAGCAGTTTAAGTGAACAAATAGCTGGAACATGGTTACGTAAAATGCAGTTAATTTCTTCTGCAGCCTTTAGTTTAGGGCATGGTGGCAACGATTCCCAAAAAGTAATGGGTATTATTGCCGCAGCAGTTGCTGTTTATATCAATACCTCAGGTGTGGCTCAAAGTAGTTTACCGAGTTGGTTAGATGTTGCACTACCTAATGGTGATTATGCCGGTCACATTCCCGGTTGGATTCCATTAGCCTGTTACACGGTAATTGCCTTGGGAACGCTAAGTGGGGGCTGGAAAATTGTAAAAACAATGGGTTCTAAAATTACCAAAGTCACCCCATTTGAGGGCGTAGCAGCTGAAACAGCAGGCGCTATTACCTTATTTGCTACCGAACATTTTAAAATACCAGTTTCAACTACGCACACCATTACCGGTTCTATTATTGGCGTGGGTTTAACCAAACGCGTATCAGCGGTACGCTGGGGAGTTACGGTAAACCTTATTTGGGCTTGGGTACTAACTATTCCGGTATCAGCATTATTGGCAGCTCTCCTTTACTATGTATTAAGTATCTTTATTTAACGAGATTTTCTATGCAAAAAAGCTGCTCTGAGATTCTTCAGAGCAGCTTTTTTTATAAATATTGTTAGGCTAACAAGCGAATTGGTTCTTCCAATAAACCTTTAAGGGTTTGTAAGAAAGCGGCACCTGTTGCGCCATCAACCACACGGTGATCGCAACCTAAGGTTAATTTCATCACATTGCCTGGTACTACGGCTCCGTTTTTAACTACTGGAACTTCTTGTATGGCACCTACAGATAAAATGGCTCCATCGGGTGAGTTGATGATAGACGTAAATTCATCGATACCAAACATACCTAAATTAGATACAGTAAAGGTAGAACCCTCCCAATCGGCAGGTTGAAGTTTTTTAGCCTTGGCTTTTGCGCCAAATTCTTTTACTTCTGCAGAAATGTGAGAAAGCGATTTTCCATCAGCAAAACGTACTACCGGAACCAATAAGCCATCTTCTACCGCCATGGCTACGCCAATATTGGTATGTTCGTTGAAGCGAATGGTATCGCCACCCCACGATGAATTTACGGCTGGATGTTTCTTTAATGCATTGGCTACCGCTTTAATCACGATATCGTTAAAAGATACTTTTACCGGCGCTACCGCATTAATTTGTGTACGAGCGGCCATGGCATTTTCCATATCTACACTAATGGTTAAGTAGAAATGAGGAGCGGTAAATAAGCTTTCCGCTAAACGCTTGGCAATTACTTTACGCATTTGCGATACTGGTACTTGGGTATATTTTTCTTCGCCTACAAAGGTTGGAATTACCGCTGTTGGAGCGGTATTCACTGCCGCCGCAGTGTTAGAGCTAGCGGCAACTGGAGCAGCACCCGGTACAAATCTGTCTATATCTTTCTTCACAATACGCCCACCTTCGGCACTGCCTTGTACCTGGCGTAAATCAATTCCTTTTTCTTGCGCAATTTTACGAGCCAAAGGCGACGCTTTTACTCGGGAATCGTCGCCACTAGTAACAACTGCCGCTGGAGTGTTTGCTGCTGCTATAGGAGTAGCACTGGCAGCAAACGCCGCTACTGGAGCAGGTTCCGCTGAAGGAGCCGCAGTACTTGGTGCTGTGGTTAATAAAGGTGTTACATCGGTACCCTCTTTGCCCACAATGGCAATAATATCGTTTACTTTGGCTGCTTGTCCTTTTTCAACCCCTACGTATAATAAGGTTCCTTCGGCATAGGCAGTTACTTCCATGGTCGCCTTATCGGTTTCCACATCGGCCAAAGCATCGTCGCTTTTAATTTTATCACCTACTTTTTTGTGCCATTCTGCAATTACCCCTTCTTTCATGGTATCGCTTAATAAAGGCATGCGAATAACGGTTGCACCTAACGATTCTGGTGTTACGCTTGCGCTGGCTGCAGGAGCCGCAGCCAAAGGGGCAGCTTCTGCTACAACTGGAGCTGCTTTTTCGGCAGCAGGAGCAGGACTAGCAGTTAATAATGCTTGGTAATCTTCGCCTGGGGCACCAATAACAGCAATAACTGAATCAACTGGAGCCGCCTGACCTTCAGGAATACCCACATAAAGTAGGGTACCTTCTTGAAAAGACTCAAAATCCATGGTTGCTTTATCGGTTTCTACTTCGGCAACTAAATCGCCCGATTTAATGGTATCACCCACTTTTTTATGCCACTTCGCAATCACCCCTTCAGTCATGGTGTCGCTCATTTTGGGCATGCGCACTACTTCAGCCATATTTTTTTATTTAAGGTAAACTAATCGCGAATAAAAGGATAATCTCCTTGTGCGTATACATCGGTATATAACTCCTGAGCCTCGGGCAATGGAGATTCCTCCGCAAAGCGCACCGATTCGTCTACAATCGCTTTTACTTTTTCGTTTATTTCTTCAATCCAAGCTTCGTTGGCATATTTTTTACGAAGAATGGTTTCTTTTACACTTTCTATAGGGTCTTTGGCTTTGTATTCTTCTACCTCTTCTTTGCTGCGGTATTTCGCCGGATCTGACATCGAGTGTCCTTTGTAGCGATAGGTACGCATTTCTAAGAAGGTAGGGCCTTCACCTCTACGAGCACGGCTAACAGCTTCGTCCATGGCGTTGTGTACTGCTACTGGATCCATTCCGTCAACAGGAGCGCACGGCATATCAAAACCTAAACCAATTTTATAAATATCTAACATGTTGGTGGTACGAGCTACCGAAGTACCCATGGCGTACCCGTTGTTTTCGCACACAAATACTACAGGTAATTTCCACAACATAGCCATATTAAAGGCTTCGTTTAAGGCACCTTGGCGTACAGCACCGTCGCCCATATAACACACGTTTACATTGGTGGTACCTTTGTATTTTTCGGCGAAAGCAATGCCCGCACCCAATGGAATTTGTCCACCCACAATACCGTGGCCACCGTATAAGCCCAATTCTTTGCTAAACATGTGCATAGAACCACCTTTGCCTTTAGAGCATCCGGTAGCTTTACCATACAATTCGGCCATAATTTCGTTGGCCGACATGCCTCGAGCAATGGCGTGTGCATGTTCGCGATACGCAGTAATCATGGTATCCTGTGGTCCTAATACCGACATCGCTCCAGCCATAACAGCTTCTTGTCCAATATATAAATGGCAAAAGCCTCTAATTTTTTGTTGTCCGTACAATTGTCCAGCTTTCTCCTCAAACTTTCTCATCAAAAGCATCGATTCGTACCACTGGAGATAGGTTTCTTTCGTAATTTCTACTGAACTCATTCTCTTGTATATATCGTTTTTTAGGGATCACAAATCTAATCATATCTTACAGAAAAAAGAAGAGTTATTGTGTTGTTTACACGAAGTTTTTAGTTGAAGCGTAAATGTGAAAAAATGTTAAAAAGCCGAACATTCTTGCTTAACTTGTATATTAAAGCTACCTTTGTACTGTTTGAATGTGTTAATTCACAAGCAATTACCACAATTTATACAAAATTAAGCCCTAGTTTATGCTTAAAAAGATATTAACAATTTTCATTTTCACTGCTTTATTTGCTTCTGCGCAGGCCCAAACCACTGTGGCTAAAAAGGAGCCTGTAAAAACGGAAGATCCCGATAATTTACTGTCGGACTACTTTTCGCAGGTGATGGGCGTTGCTTTATCTGCTACCTCTAATTTAAAATTATACCAATTTGTATACGATTGGATTGGTACCCCATACCGCTTTGGTGGCGCTAGCCGTAAAGGCATAGATTGTTCGGCTTTTACCAAAGAAATTTATTCAAAAGTATTCAATACGGTTATTCAGCGTAATTCTAGAGAAATTTTCAGCATGTCTACCCCGGTAAGCCGCGAAGAATTGAAAGAGGGCGATTTGGTATTTTTTAAGATTAAAAGCCGTAGCATTACACATGTGGGTAT
>JAIPAN010000053.1 GCA_021740025.1 Sphingobacteriaceae bacterium | reverse complement strand
GAATCTATCACCAAACGTTCCACAATCCGATTATTTTCTACATGTTCTGAAACAATTTCTTCCACATCGCTCAACTGCACTTTGCCGTAAAAAACACCTTCAGGATAAACTACCAAAATGGGTCCACGTTCGCAAAGATCAAAACAGCCGGTTCGTTGCGCTCTTATTTCGGCATTTAGTCCTTTATCCTTAATGGCTTTCTTAAAAGCAGCTACCAAAGCCAGCCCATTAGCTTCGCCACAGCATATACGAGCATCGGCAGCCCGGTGATTGGTGCAAATAAAGAGGTGTTTTTGATATATCATAATGAGAGTATTGAATTTGCATTTATAGTGTGTTAAAATTGTATTTAACAAATGCAAGGCAACCCCAATAGTAAATTAATTAGGAATTTTGTTACTTACGTTTTGATGCGCCCAAAACTATAAAAGCATATCCTAAATATAAAGCTGAGACAATAGCTGTCAGAATAAAAATATCTAAATTCTCCATGTCATTTTTTTAAATTAAGGTAAATGAGCAGTCCTATCATTGTTGGTGGCCATAAACCGATAAATATTGCTCTATCATAATCTTTCAATATAAGATAGTTGTATTCAGAAATAAATATGGTAATTATGATTGCTGCTAAAATAAGGTATTCTAATAAGGGTGTCTTTTTCATAAATCTATTAATAATTTCTTAGTTATAAAACTTCTTTGTCGCTTGGATGTTAAATTGTATGCATTTTGCAATTAATTGCTTAAAAATAGCAATTTTTGAATTGATTATGGCAAACAAAACAATAGTAATTAGTGGTGGTACTGGCTTAATTGGCCAACGATTGTGCAAAACCTTGCTTGATAAGGGCTACGAGGTGCGTATTTTAAGTAGACAACCGAATCCAAGCATGGATAAACGCATTCGTTCCTTTGCCTGGGATATTTCTAAAAACGTAATAGATGAACGTTGCTTTGAAAGGGCAGATGCCATCATCCATTTGGCAGGTGAGGCAATAGTAGATAAAGCATGGACTCCGGCTAGAAAAAAAGCCATCATCGAAAGTCGAACCGCCTCTATTCGATTAATCTACACCGCCTTAAAAAACAGTCATAACACTTCCGTTAAAACTGTAATTTCTGCCGCCGCCATTGGTTTTTATAGCGATAGAGGCGATGAAATACTAAGCGAAAGCAGCCCGGCAGGTGAAGGATTTTTAGCCGAATCGTGTATTGCCTGGGAGCAAGCCATTGACGAAGGAGAAGCCTTGGGCTTGCGCATTGTAAAATTTCGTACCGGCATAGTACTCGATTTAGCGGGCGGTGCTTTACCTCCTATGGCCTTGCCGGTAAAATTGGGTTTCGGTGCAAACTTAGGCTCGGGCAAACAATGGATTTCTTGGATTCATTGGGAAGATGTTGTCAACATGTACGTATTTGCAGTAGAACATACCGCTTTGCAGGGTACCTACAACATGGCAGCACCCGAACCTATTATCAATAGTGCATTTACGCAAGCCCTGGCTAAACAATTTAAAAGACCACTCTGGTTGCCAGGAGTCCCATCTATGATACTAAAAGCAGTATTAGGCGAACGCAGTGTGGCTATTTTGGGAAGCACCCGAGTAGCCGTTTCTAAAATTCAAGATGCTGGATTTAACTTCAATTTCGCAACAATTTCATCAGCCTTAAAAAATCTGTATGCATAAACCCACGGTTTCAGTTTTTTGGTTTCGTAGAGATTTACGCTTACACGATAACCGCGGACTTTTTGAAGCGCTGAGTGCCGGATTGCCGGTGGTACTGCTCTTTATTTTCGATCGGGATATTCTCGATAAACTCAACGATCGTACAGATGCTCGTGTGGGTTTTATTCAACAAGAAATAAGTGCCCTTAATGAAGAATTAAAAGCAGTAGGTTCGTCAATGTTGGTAAAACATGCCACACCCGTACAGGCTTGGGAAGAAGTATTGACTGAATACGAGGTAAAAAACATTTTTGCAAACCACGATTATGAACCTTACGCTCGTACTCGAGATGAACAACTGGCAGCTGTATTTTCCCAAAAAGGAATTGCCTTTCATACGTTTAAAGATGAGGTGATTTTTGAGAAAGACGAGGTAGTAAAAGACGATGGAAAACCCTATACGGTGTTTACCCCCTACAGCCGTAAATGGTTGCAGAAATTGAGTGATGTGGGAATTAAAACCTATCCGAGTGAAACGTTGCTAAGCCACTGCGAACAGCAAAAAAATAGGGAAATACCCAGCCTACAAGCCTTGGGTTTTGAGCCAAGCAGCATACGCATTCCGGGAAAAGAGTACACCAAGGTATTGGCCAATTATGGAAAAAACAGAGATTTTCCCGCTTTACCAGCTACATCCAGAATAGGTATTCATTTACGTTTTGGCACCCTCAGTATCAGAGAACTCGTACAAAAAGCACAAAGCGTTGCCGACAAAACCTGGCTAATGGAATTGATTTGGCGTGAATTTTATTTCATGATTTTATGGCATTTCCCGCACACTACCAAGCAGGCTTTTAAACCAGCATACGATCGCATTGAATGGCGAAATAATGAACAAGAATTTGCCGCATGGTGTGCAGGAAAAACGGGCTACCCCATTGTAGATGCCGGCATGCGGGAATTGAATACCACAGGCTTTATGCATAACCGTGTACGCATGATTGTAGCTAGTTTTTTATGCAAACACCTCTTAATAGATTGGCGTTGGGGCGAAGCTTATTTTGCCCAAAAACTATTAGACTATGAACAAGCCAGCAATGTAGGTGGCTGGCAATGGGCTGCAGGATGTGGCAACGATGCCGCACCTTATTTCCGAGTATTTAACCCCACCTTACAAACGCAAAAATTTGATGCCCAACTGGTATATGTGAAAAAATGGGTGCCCGAATTTAGCGATCCGTTTACGTATAGCAAACCCATCGTCGATCACGCCTTTGCTCGTGAGCGGGTATTGAGTGTATACAAGAAAGCGTTGGAAAAATAGGCCTTAGTTGGCTACCTCGGTTACTTTAATATCGAAATACATACAAGAGAAAGGAGCAATGCTACCGCTACCCGATAAGCCATAGCCCAATGCCGATGGAAGAATAATCTGCAAGGTTCCCCCTTTTTTTACCATTGGGAGTGCTAAGCGCCAACCTTCTACCGTGCTACTTAATGTAAAGGTAGCTGGTGAACCGGCAGTTGTTTGGTCAAAGATAGTTCCGTTTAGTGTTTTACCGGTATATTCTACAGAAATAGCACTTGTTCCCGAAATGGTTTCTGTCCCAGAACCTGGATCGGTAATCTTATAATAGTATCCTTCGGCTGCTTTTGTAAAGCCTGTTATATTATTTGTTTGCATGTATTGCAACATGGTAAAATCGTCGTACTCAGCCAATTTAGTTGCTGTAAGTGCGGTAACTGTAAAATCTACCGAGCTGTTTCCGGGTACGCTGCCACTGCCCGCTTTACCAAAGGCAAATCTTGAGGGTACAATTATACGAACAGTTCCACCCTGTTTTATCAACGTATTTTTTATTACTTCACGCAAAGAGTCTGGTTTAAAATAACCGAAATAACCTGCATAACGGTTATTAAACGTATCAATAGAGGCATACGTGCCATCTAGGGTTTTGATGGTATAAATTAAAGGTATTTGGGTAGAATAATCGATATTGGGGCCGGTACCAAATTTGGTTACCTGATAGTATATACCTGTTTGGCCATATTGCTGAACCGATAAATTATTGCTTTGAATATAGTTGGTTACTGCTTGTGCATCTACTTCGGCAATACTTGGATAGGTTTTGGTACATGCACTAAGGCCTGCCAAAACTAGCATACTGGTACAAATAGAGGCAAAAAGATTTCTAGTCATTGGATTTTCTGAATCACAAATTTATCCATTTAAACCGAAAAAACGACAGCTTAACATTATTTAACAAAAAAAGCCGTCCCGACGATTGTCGTGACGGCTCTGATTATATAAACCTAATAACAATATTTATTAGCCTCAATCAGTTGTTTAGCTACTCGTTGGCGGGCATCTTTTATATTATACGGTGCCACTTTGGTAAAGCGGCGTAAGCCTACCAACATCATATTTAATTCATCGCCTTCGGCAAAAGAATTTAGGGCTTCTTTACCAGCCAAATACACCGAATCTACAGCTTCTTGCAAGTAAATGCGCATCATATCTAATTGGCCTTGCACGGCCTCTTCACCTCTAGCTATTACCAATTTTTCAACCCGTAAAATGGTAGATTCGGCTACGTAGACCGCACCGATAATATCGGCAATGTTTATTAAAATTTCTTGTTCTTTGGCCAAACTCATCATCAGTTTTTGCACGGCAGAACCGGCAATCATGAGACCTGCTTTTTTTAGATTTTTAAGCGTTTTTTTCTCAGCCGCAAATAAACTGTCGTCTTCTTCGCTGAATTCTGGTATAGACATCAATTCGGAAGCAACCGCCTGTGCCGGTGTCATTAAATCCAATTCGCCTTTTAAGGCACGTTTCAAGAGCATGTCTACAATCAGCAAACGGTTAATTTCGTTCGTTCCTTCGAAAATACGGTTGATCCGGCTATCGCGGTAGGCTCTATCCATAGGCGCTTCGGCAGAATATCCCATGCCTCCGTATACCTGCACACCTTCGTCTACCACATAATCCAACATTTCCGAACCCCATACTTTTAAAATGGCGCACTCAACGGCAAATTCTTCGGTAGATTTTAGCTTGGCTTTACCTGTTTCCATACCTCCAGCAACGAGTGCATCGTAGGCATCGTCAATATTTTGGCCTGCTCGGTAGCATGCACTTTCTATGGCAAAATTGCGGGTAGCCATTTCGGCCAATTTATAACGTATAGCCCCAAATTTGGAGATTTGAAGTTTGAATTGCACCCGCTCGTTGGCGTAATTAATAGACTTATCAATTACTGCACGAGAAGAACCAATAGCTGCTGCACCCAATTTAACACGACCAATATTTAAAATATTTACGGCAATCTTAAATCCATTTTGGCGGTCGGAAAGCATATTTTCTACAGGCACCGGGCAATCGTTAAAAAATACCTGACGGGTTGAGGAACCTTTGATTCCCATTTTATGCTCTTCGGGATTCATAGTGATGCCCCCGAAACCTTTCTCTACAATAAATGCGGTTAGATTTTCATCGTCTTCAATTTTAGCAAACACAATAAAAATATCGGCAAAACCACCGTTGGTAATCCACATTTTTTGGCCGGTAATTAAATAATGAGTGCCCTCTTTATTCAATACCGCTTTGGTACGACCTGAATTGGCATCGGAACCTGAGTTGGGTTCGGTTAAGCAATAAGAGGCTTTCCACTCTCCGCTAGCTAATTTGGGAATGTATTTTGTTTTTTGGGCTTCGTTGCCATAATATAAAATAGGCAAGGTACCAATACCGGTATGTGCCGAAATGGCTACGGCAAAGGAGTGCCCTGCACCAACAATGTCGGCCACCAACATGGAGGTGTTGAAGTTTTTACCAAAGCCGCCGTATTCTTCGGGAATAGAAACGGCCAATAGGCCCAATTCGCCCGCTTTATCGAGTAAACTGGGCATCAAGCCTTCTTCTAGTTTATCAATGCGGTCTAAATTCGGGTTCACTTCTGTCTGCAAAAAATCTTCGCAGGTTTTCTTAATCATTAACTGTTCTTCGTCAAACTCTTCGGGAATGAAAATGTCTGCTGCTTCGGTGTCTTTGATGATGAATTCACCACCTTTTGTATGCGTTTTTTCCATGATATATTGATTTATAGCAGTTCAAAAATGCCTGCTGCTCCTTGGCCAGTACCTACACACATAGTTACCATACCAAATTTTTTATTTCTTGCTTTTAATTCGTTGAGTATTTGTACGGTTAATTTGGCACCAGTACAACCCAATGGATGACCAAGGGCTATAGCTCCACCATTTACATTCACGATATCGGTATTTAAAGTTAAGGTGTTTATAATGGCTAAAGATTGAGAAGCAAAGGCCTCATTCAATTCAATTAAATCCAATTGATCTTGTTTCATGCCCGCTTTTTTCAAGGCCAAGGGAATGGCCTCAATCGGACCAATACCCATAATTCGGGGAGGAACGCCGGCCACACCATAACTTACCAAACGGGCAATTGGCTGCACATTTAATTGCTTCAGCATACTTTCCGAAACTACCAATACAAAGGCGGCACCATCGGATGTTTGCGACGAATTACCCGCGGTAATGCTTCCATTGGCAGCAAATACAGGTTTCAATTTGGCCAATTTTTCAATACTTGTATCCGCTCTCGGACCTTCGTCGGTATCTACCACATAGTCTCGGGTTTTCTTTTTCAAATTGGCATCCACATAATTCTCGGTAATGCTAATGGGCAATACACCTGCTTTTAAACGCCCACTTTCTAAGCCTTTAATTGCTTTTTGGTGAGAGTTAAAAGAAAATTCATCTTGGGCTTCTCGGCTTATTTTATAGTCGTTGGCTACAGCCTCGGCAGTTAGGCCCATGCCCCAATACCATTCGGGGTGTGCTTTGGCAACCTCGGGGTTGGGCACCAATTTCCAGCCACCAAAAGGCATTCCCGACATCACTTCTACCCCACCGGCCACAATACAATTGGCCATACCCGAACGAATTTTCGCTACCGCAGTAGCAATGGTTTCTAAGCCGGAGGCGCAATAGCGGTTCATGGTTACGCCAGGAACCTTATCGGTATTTAAACCCATTAGCGAAACCATACGAGCAATGTTTAAGCCTTGCTCGGCTTCGGGGGTGGCATTACCAACAATAACGTCGTCTATTT
This sequence comes from Sphingobacteriaceae bacterium, assembly GCA_021740025.1. Next base: position 468 of record JAIPAN010000053.1, on the reverse strand, counting down.
GTTCTTTATCTAAATTAGGAACCGATGCTACTAAAGCTTTAACTACTTCGGCAGCCAATTCATCGGCTCTTGTAAATCGGAAAACTCCTTTGGGGGCTTTGCCCACCGCGGTACGGTATCCTGCTATGATATATGCTTCTTGCATGATTCTCGTTTTTTAATTTCTTAAAGGCTTGCCTTTAGTAATGATACTTTGAATTCTTTCTAGTGTTTTCTTTTCTCCGCATAGCGATAAAAAAGCCTCCCGCTCTAAATCGAGCAAATACTGTTCGCTTACCATGCTTGGCGCCGACAAATCGCCACCACACATTACGTAGCCTAATTTTTCGGAGATTTTTTTATCGTGTTCCGAAATGTAATTTCCGGCAAACATCGAATTGGCACCAGCGTAAACAATGCCTAAACCCGATTTGCCCAATACTTTTATATCCGTACGACGCACCGGTTGTGTATATCCGGCATCGGCTA
>JAIPAN010000052.1 GCA_021740025.1 Sphingobacteriaceae bacterium | reverse complement strand
CGATCGGCATTTTTTAAATCATAGGCCACCACAATAAACTGGTAATCGGGATACTCCAAAATAAGCTTGGTGAAATCTTCACCTGCCGGATCGGAAAGTTTTAAATCCTTAATTTTTACCTCGTAGCCTTTCTTTATTAGTTTAGATTCCGGATCGCCCACAATTACCCAGGTACTATCTTTCCAAACTTCTTGCTTTAGGTATTCCTTATCGGTGAGCGATTTAGTAGCACCAGTTTTGCTGTTTTTTAAGGAATATTGAATTTCGTATTCATCTTGCGGAGCACCTGGAGGTGCTACCATCAATTGGGGAATGTTGTTACCCATTTTATAGGGCAAGAAATCGTACACTGGGCCATATTTCAATGTGAAAAAACCTGCACCAAATCCTATAATACAAAGTGGCCCTACCAAACTTGCCTGCATTGTAGCTTTGCTAAAAAGTGGTGTTAGTTGACTGCGGTAAACAAACAAAATCAGAATAAATACGAACAGGACCACATCTTTACTAAACGACTGCCAAGGTGTAAGTGGAATGGCATCACCAAAACATCCGCAAGAAGTAACCACTTTAAAATAGGCAGAGTAAAAGGTTAAAAAGGTAAAGAAGATAATAAGGCCCAAAAGGCCCCAGGCTACTTTTTTAGCATATATACCCAAAAGAAGCGCTGCACCCAATATAATCTCTAAGCCACATAAAAAAATGGCAAGTATAGCTGCGTAATCGTTAAAAACAGTGAGGTGAAAAACCTCAAAATATTCTTCTAATTTGTAGCTAAATCCCAAGGGATCGTTGGCTTTGATTAAGCCCGAGAAAATGAACAGAAGTCCAACTAAAATGCGACTAAACGCAATACTAAATTTTTTCACCTTCACTAATTTTAATCAATGCAAAAACGGAATAGTTTAACATATCTTGATAATTGGCTTTAATACCTTCCGATGCCAAAGTTTGGCCATCGTTATCTTCAATTTGTTTTACCCGCAAGAGTTTCATTAAAATCAAATCGGTTAAAGAGCTGATACGCATATCACGCCAAGCTTCGCCATAATCGTGGTTTTTGGCAAACATCAACTCCTTGGTTTCCTGTACCTTTCTATCAAATAGCACATCTACCTCTTCTACCGAAAGTTCGGTAGCCGTATCGTCGCCCAACTCCTCTTGCAACATGGCAATAACGCAATAATTTACAATACCGATGTATTCCGATTCAATATCTTCACCCACTTTCGAAACTTTTTTTTGCTCGAGGGTACGAATACGTTGGGCCTTGATAAACACCTGATCGGTAATGCTCGATAAACGCAAAATGCGCCAAGCTGTTCCGTAATCTTTTGTTTTCTTTAAGAACAACTCTTTACAGATATAAATAACTGCGTCGAAGGCTGCGGAGGTTGATTGTGCCAAAATGCGGGTATATTTTTGAATAAAAGCTAAAATTATCGGTATTTTGCCAAATAATGACGGGTAAAAATACAGATTTTCATCAGAATATTGCAGCCTCCGAGGCAGGAAATATGCAGAAATTCACACTACGTAGTGGCGGGCGGCTTATTGACCTGCAAACGCCCAAAGTAATGGGAATTATTAACCTTACACCCGACTCTTTTTACCAATCATCCGGTAGGCACCATGAGCTCCCGTCCACAAATCAAGTGCTCAAAGAAGCAGAAAAACACGTGCTAGAAGGTGCTTATTTTCTCGATTTAGGTGGCTATTCTTCTCGGCCAGGTGCCGAGCACGTATCGGAAAAAGAAGAAGCCGAACGGGTACTTCCAGCTGTAAAAGCATTGGCTAAAGAATTTCCCGAAGCCATTATTTCGGTAGATACCTTTCGTTCGGAAATTGCCAAAAAAAGTGTTAACGAAGGGGCGCACCTTATTAATGATATTTCTGCCGGACAATTAGATGAACGCATGTTTGAAACCATGGCCCAGCTACAGGTGCCGTACATTTTAATGCACCTAAAAGGCACGCCTCAAACCATGCAAAATCTAGCAAATTATAGTGATTTGCTAGCCGAAGTGTTGAGCTATTTCTCCGAAAAACTAAGCCAATTAAAGAAATTGGGTGCAAACCAACTGATTATAGACCCCGGCTTCGGCTTTGCCAAAACACTAGAGCATAATTATGAATTATTAAATCGATTTCAAGAATTGCATAGCCTGGGCTTGCCGCTATTGGCTGGGGTTTCTAGAAAATCGATGATTTATAAGGCATTGGACAGCACCCCTGCCGAGGCCCTCAACGGAACTACCGTGCTACACACCATAGCGCTGCAAAAGGGCGCAAATATTTTACGTGTACACGATGTAAAACCTGCAGTAGAAGCTATAAAATTAGTAGCAAAACTGCAGGCCAACTAAAATTTACCTATTTTTATCCTACAGAATCTACCAACATCTAAGTAGAAGCAACTGGTTTAGTAACAAACTTTTCTTGAACCATGGATTAGGAACGAGTATCACCAAGTTAAGACAGATGTTAGCTGTAATGATCTTTGGAGAGACCAATAAACTATGTTAATCTGTACAGGGGAATGTAAAAATTATTACTCAACTATTATTAAAACAAAAAAGCCCCGAAAAAATCGGAGCTTTTTTTATGACAAACCAATTAGCAGTATTGCTCAAAAGCTGCCGCTAAATTATCGGCAATAAGTTGGGCACTTCTTCCTTCAATTTGATGACGTTCAATCATATGAACCAATTCGCCATTTTTAAATAATGCAATTGAAGGCGATGAAGGCAAGTAAGGCACCATATGTGCTCTTGCTCTATCAACCGCTTCCTTTTCCATACCGGCAAATACAGTATATAAATTGCTTGGTTTTTTACTGCCACTTACCGCCTCTCTCACACCTGGGCGGGCATTTGCAGCCGCACAACCACACACCGAATTTACCACTACTAAAGCAGTACCACCAGCTTTTATGGCAGTATCAACTTCTGATGCGGTTTTTAATTCGGTAAATCCTACGTTGGTAAGCTCCTCACGCATGGGAGCAACTAAATATTCTGGATACATGTTTCAATATATTTTTAACAAAAATACGAATTCTTTCGGCCCAGTACTATTGGGTAATATAAGTTTACATAACCTTGACTTCAAGAATCAAATAGAATTCAGTAATTTTGCAGCTCAAACTATTAAATAATTTATGTCATCAGTAGCCACAACAACCTACGTACCTTTTAAAGTTAAAGACATCACTTTGGCCGATTGGGGTCGTAAAGAAATTGAATTAGCCGAAGCAGAAATGCCGGGCTTAATGGCCTTGCGTAAAGAATATGGCGCAACACAGCCTTTAAAAGGAGCCCGCATTGCAGGTTGCTTACACATGACTATTCAAACTGCCGTTTTAATTGAAACGTTAAAAGCCTTAGGTGCCGAAGTTACTTGGTCGTCGTGCAATATTTTTTCTACACAAGATCATGCAGCATCAGCTATTGCCGCTGCCGGCTTTCAGGTTTATGCTTGGAAAGGTCTAAATGAAGAAGAATTTGACTGGTGCATTGAACAAACCTTATTTTTTGGCGAAGATCGTAAACCATTAAACATGATTTTAGATGATGGTGGTGATTTAACCAATATGGTTTTTGATAAATACCCCGAATTAATTTCGGGTATTAAAGGACTGTCTGAAGAAACCACTACCGGTGTTCACCGCTTAATTGAACGTATGAAAAACGGCACCTTACATTTGCCGGCAATCAACGTAAACGACTCAGTAACTAAATCTAAATTTGATAATAAATACGGTTGTCGCGAATCCTTAGTAGATGCTATTCGTCGGGCTACCGATGTAATGATGGCCGGAAAAGTTGCTGTAGTTGCTGGTTTTGGCGACGTAGGTAAAGGTTCTGCCGATTCGTTACGCAATGCAGGTGTGCGTGTAATTGTTACCGAAATTGATCCTATTTGTGCACTACAAGCCGCAATGGAAGGCTACGAAGTGAAAAAATTTGCTGACGCTGTAAAAGAGGCTGACATTGTAGTAACCGCTACCGGTAACTGCAATATTGTTCGTGGAGAACACTTTAAAACAATGAAGGATAAAGCCATTGTGTGTAACATTGGCCACTTCGATAACGAAATTGACATGGCCTGGTTGAATAAAAACTACGGATCTAAAAAAGTAGAAATAAAACCACAGGTAGATAAATACACCATCAATGGTAAAGATGTAATTGTACTTGCCGAAGGTCGTTTGGTAAATTTGGGTTGCGCCACAGGCCACCCATCTTTCGTAATGTCTGCTTCGTTTACAAACCAAACATTGGCTCAACTTGAGCTATGGTTAAATACCGATAAGTACGAAAATAAAGTGTACACCCTACCCAAATATTTAGATGAAAAAGTAGCCCGTTTACACTTAGAAAAAATTGGCGTTGAGCTCGATGTTTTAGACCAAAACCAGGCCGATTATATTGGCGTAAATGTAGCAGGGCCATTCAAAACCGACGAATACCGCTACTAATTTACCACCAAGCTACTTCAAAAAAGCCGAAACAAAATGTTTCGGCTTTTTTATTTGCCCAAAAATTTACGCTTGTTGAAACAATTTTTAGCTCATGCTTACGTTTTGCTCCTATAGTACCGAAAACACATAGGTATTACAGCTTTAACATTTATAAACAATTGCACTATGAAAAAAGTTACACTCCTATTATTGCTACTTGGCTTGCAAGCATCTGTATTTGCCCAAGGGTTTAATGTACTCAACAACAGCAATTTTTCGCCTGTACATTCGGTGTATTTTAACCCCGCAAAAATTGCTGATTCCAAACAAAATTTTCAGTTCAATGTACTGTCTGGCAATTTCTATTTTGCAAACGATTATGGGGTATCAAAATCCATTCCTCAAATTGTTAAAAGCATTTTAAATGATGGAAAACTCAAAGATGTTCTAACTTTAGAACAAAACGGACTAAACAAAAACATGGATCTAAATTTGGATATTCGTACCTTATCCTTCGTGTTTTCCAAAGGCAAAAATCAAGCGTTTGCACTCACAAGCAGAGCCCGTTCAATAAGCACAGCAACCCAAGTTCCCGAAAACGTTATGGATGCCCTCATCAATAGCTTAGATGGAACAAATTTGGTAGGTTTAAATACCAATACCAATTTTAAAATAAATGCACATATATTTTCTGAAGTTGGGCTAAGCTACGCCAGAGCATTAGTAAATACGGGCAATCATATGTTTAAAGCTGGTATTACAGGCAAATACCTTATAGGTGGGGGAAATGCACAGGTATATAGCACCAACTCTAATATTTCAATTTATGACAATGGGGGACCTAATGGCATTTTAACCAGTGGCGTAAACATGAAGTTTCAGTATAATAATGGAAACCTATTTTCACCAAATAGTAATAGTTTATCTCTAAAAAATATACTTGAAAATGCCGGGCAGGGCTTTGGTACAGATTTCGGTGTAGAATATGAATACCGCCCAAAATATAAAAACTACCAATACGAAGTTGATGGCAAAATATTGGATGATAACTCCGTTTCTAAATATGTATTAAAAGTTGGTGCCGCTGTAACGGATTTAGGATCAATTACTTATTCAACAGGTAAAACCGTTACCCTGCTTAATAATACACCAAACTATGCATGGCCTCTTCCAATCAACTTTGATATGTCAGATATAGAAGGTTCTCTAAAAACTATCTATCCAAATGCTGGCGACGTTCAATCTTCGGCTAAATATTCTGCTAAACTACCAAGCAGATTAAATATGAATGTAGATGTAAAAGTGTTTAAAAACTTATATATATCCGCTAATTATATGGGGCCATTAAAAAAAGACCCAAATGTTTTGGACCCCATGGGGACACTTTTTTCAGTTGCCCCTCGTATTGAAAAAGCAAACATTGAAACCTCCTTACCCATTACCTACTCTTCACGCTTCAAAAAAATAAATATTGGTTTAGCTAGCCGTAGCGGGGCGTTTTTTATCGGAACGGATGATATAGGCGGCGCACTAGGAATTGGAAAATTTACGTCTTTTAATTTATATGGAGGAATCACCTTCTCGATCGGTAAAAAACGCATTAAAGACCGCGATCGTGATAAAATTAGCGACAAATTAGACAAATGCCCAACCATAGCCGGACCAGTAGAAAATGAAGGCTGCCCATGGCCAGATACCGACAAGGATGGCATTCCGGATAAAGACGATGGTTGCCCTACCCTTCCAGGCCCAGCTTCTTCTAAAGGTTGTCCTGATTCTGATGGTGATGGTGTAGCTGATAATGGCGATAATTGTCCAAGCATTCCGGGTCCACTCTCTGCACAAGGTTGTCCAGATGCCGATGGCGATGGTATAGCTGATAAAGACGACTTATGTCCAACCCTACCAGGTAGCAGAGATGCTAAAGGTTGCCCAGACAGAGATCGTGATGGCATAGCCGATAAAGACGATAAATGCCCAGATACACCAGGCACAGCAGCCCTCTTTGGTTGCCCAGATAAAGATAACGACGGCGTGGCCGATAGCCAAGATCTTTGCCCAGATGTACCCGGAAGCATTGCCCTAAAAGGTTGCCCAGATAGAGATAACGACGGCGTGGCCGATAAAGATGATGCTTGCCCAGACTTAGCAGGACCTATGGCCACAAAAGGATGCCCAGATACAGATGGCGATGGTGTACTTGACAAAGATGACCTTTGCCCAACTGCAGCTGGACCACTGGCCTTTAAAGGCTGCCCAGATACAGATAAAGATGGCATAGCCGATAGCGAAGATGCTTGCCCTACCGTTCCTGGACTATTGGCACTAAAAGGTTGTCCAGATAGAGATAAAGATGGCGTGGGTGATGCAGACGACCTTTGTCCGGATGTGTTTGGCACCCTAGCAAGTAAAGGTTGCCCAGATAAAGATGGCGACGGTGTGCCTGATAAAGATGATAAATGTATAGATGTAGTTGGTCCTGCCTCAAATGGTGGTTGCCCAATAACTGCTGTACCTACCTTAACCAAAGTAGAAGAAAAAATCATCTTTACAGCCGTATCCGATTTACAGTTTGAAACCGGAAAATCGGTAATCAAAGCATACTCCTTTGATAGTTTAGATGAATTGGCAGCGCTCATGGTAAAACGCCCAGAACTAACACTAATTCTTTCGGGTCACACCGATAATGTAGGTGTACCTGCAAAAAACAAAGTGTTAAGTCGTAAAAGAGCAGAAGCCGTAAAAGCATACTTGGAAGATGCTGGTGTTGATGGTAGTAGAATTGCTGCAGTGGGCTATGGTTCCACCAAACCAATTGCAAGCAATAAAACCCCTCAAGGACGTCAGAAAAATCGCCGAGTAGAATTTAAAGTTAATTAATAGGTTTGTTTGTAA
>JAIPAN010000051.1 GCA_021740025.1 Sphingobacteriaceae bacterium | reverse complement strand
ATCCTACACCTGACTGAACGTTTAGTTCTTCCAATACATAATAGGTACGTTCACTTTGTAACGCTTTCGATACTTCTGAGTTTGGATCATTACCGTCTCCAAAAATAATAGCATTGGCCGGGCAAGTTTGCTGACACGCTACTTGAATATCACCATCTTTCAACGGACGTTTTTCTAATTTTGCTTTCAATTTACCAGCCTGTATACGTTGAATACACATAGAGCATTTTTCCATTACGCCACGTGAACGGGTGGTTACATCCGGATTTAATACCAATTGTGTAAACTCATTATTCAAATAATTATCAAAACGTGAGTCGTTCCAATAGTTAAACCAATTAAACCTACGCACTTTATACGGACAGTTATTGGCACAATAACGCGTACCAATACATCGATTATAGGCCATTTGGTTAATACCCTCTGAAGAGTGGGTGGTAGCCAATACCGGACAAACGGTTTCACACGGAGCATGCTCACAATGCTGACACATCATCGGTTGATGAATCACCGATACATCGTCCAAGTTTTCTAAATTGGCAATTTCGTTTTCTTCGGAAACAGCTGTACCAGTTTCAGTATAGGTATAGTAACGATCGATACGGATCCAGTGCATTTCACGACGGCGACGAACCTCATCACGACCTACAACTGGTACGTTATTTTCGGCACTACATGCTACAATACAAGCACCGCAACCCGTACATGCATTTAAATCGATTGCCATTACCCAATTATTGCCTGGCTTTTCATATTTATCCCATAAATCATAGGTTTTATGGTCTGAATGCTTGTTGCCGGAATGTGGATCTTGTAAATATTCCTTTAATGTGGTTTCTCGTATAATATTGCGACCCTCAATAGAATGATGGGTTTGTGTTTGTGCCAATTCATATCGGCCACTTAGCTTAGTTAGGCTAGCTATTGCAACAGTTTGAAAGGTTCCATTTTCGAAAGTGATAAAAGGATAGGCATTTTTACCAACCTCATTACCAGCTTGGCCAGCTTTAGTACGGCCATAACCTAGTGCTACAGATACTGTTCCGTTTGCCTGACCAGGCTGAATTAGAACTGGAAGCGTTAGGCTATGGCTAGCGGTTTTAACTTCCACCAAATCAAATTCAGAGAGATCTAATTTCTCGGCATATTTAGGAGCAATAGCTACATAATTATCCCAAGTTACTTTAGATACCGGATCTGGTAATTCTTGCAACCATGGGTTATTAGCAACCTGTCCATCACCCAAAGCTACATTTTGATATAATTGAATTTCTACTTGGTTGCTACCTGCAGCTAGCTTGGCGCTTTCTGCAACAATAGTATTGGCAACCGCAGTAACATCTAAATTAAACGATACCGAAGTAGCAACAGCTGAGCCTGTACTTACAAAACCTGTTTGCAATACATCGTCCCAAGATTTACCACTACTAACCAATACTGTTTTCTCCCAATTATTACGTACATATTGATAGTAATCAGTTACCGAATTTCCCGACCAGTTTAATAAACTTTCTTCGGCCATACGGGTATTGTACACCGGATTAATGGTTGGCTGAACCAAGGTATAATAACCCGCTACCGGATTGCTATCGCCCCATGATTCTAAATAATGATTAGCCGGAGCAATTACCGTACATAAGCTAGCGGTTTCATCTGCACGATCAGCAAAAGAAACACGTAAGCCCACTTTAGTTAAGGCATCGGAAAATTCTTTGGTATTAACATAGCTATAAGCTGGGTTGCTATTCAAAAAGAATACCGCACCTACTTCGCCACGTTTCATCTCATTAATAAGGGCTACAAACTCGGCGTCGTTTCCGGCAAATTGGTTGGAGGCATTATTCAAGTTGATGGTGCTACCATAACTACCTAATAAGGCATTGATGGCATTTACTATAATTTGGCTAGAAACATCGTTAGAACCACAAACTACTAAGGCTTTACCTTTAGCGTTTGCTAATTCTCTAGCTGCTAATTGAATGGCTTTATCTGCTTTAGGGTTATTTGCTAGTTTTCTAGCACTTACCTTACCACCTAAAGCTTGGTATAAGTTTAACAATGCAATGCCTTCTTCAGATGGTTTAATAGCAATACGAGCATCGGCGTTGGTACCGGTTAAGCTCATGCCTGTTTCAAACTGAATGTGGCGTGACATCTTTTTGTTTTTCAACGATGCTGCACCACGGTTTGCTGTATACTGACGAGTAAATTCTACCGGCGAAATCCACGTTCCTAAGAAGTCGGCACCGAAACTTACAATTACATCTGCTTTATCAAATTGATACTGTGGTAAAACCGCTTTACCAAAACTGTTTTGGTTGGCTTGGATAATACCGGTATAAGAAACGGCATCAACCTGTACCAATTTAGCGGTTGGATTGGCGGCTACAAACTCAGCAATTACTGCTTTTGTTGACGGACTGTTTACCGTTGAGCTAACCAAACGAATTTTTTTGCCACTGGCTTTCACCTTGGTCAATTCGCCTTTTACAAAACTATCAACCTGAGTCCAACTAGTTTCGCGACCGTTTAGTACCGGTGCTTGCAAACGAGAAACATCGTATAAGTCTAATACCGATGCTTGGGCTTGGGCATTTAAGCGACCACCACTAAGCAAACAAGCAGGGTTGCCCTCTACTTTAATAGGTCTTCCTTCGCGGGTTTTCACTAAAATGCTGTGGCCATTATAGCTTGATGCATAATAGTTAGGAATTCCGGGAACAATTTCTTCTGGTTTTACCAAGTAAGGAATTGCTTTGTGAACAGGGGCTGTCTGACATGCGGCTAGCGTAACGGCGCCTACTCCAAAACCCAAAGCTTTTAAGAAATCTCTACGAGGCGTAACGGTACTTAAACCAGCTTCGGTTAAAACTTCTTCAATTGGCAATGATTCTGCGAATTCGTTTTTACTTTGTTTAACAAATTCGGGAGTTTGCTTTAGTTCTTCTAAACCTTTCCAGTATTTTTTATTGCTTTCCATTTAAGCTGTATAACTCTATTGAAATTCTACTATTAATAATGGCATTTGCCACACTCTAAACCACCTAAAACGGCTGCAGTAATTTTACCGCCTTTTTTCAATTGCTCATGCGCAGCAATCAACTTATCGTAATAGGCATTGCCTTTAGTTTTTACTTCCGTTTCGCGGTGGCAATTTATACACCATTTCATGGTTAGTGGAGCATATTGATATACTTCATCCATATTTTGAATCGGACCGTGACATTTTTGGCATTGTATTCCAGCTACTGATACGTGTTGAGAGTGGTTAAAATAAGCCAAATCGGGTAAATTGTGGATACGGATCCATTCGACCGGTTTTTGATTAGGACCATATACTTTGGTATCTGGGTTATAATCTAATGCGGTATAAATTTTAGCAATCTCCGGAGAAATTTCGCCATTGTATTTTTCTCTTGCTTGCACGTAGTTATGACAATTCATACATACGTTTAAAGAAGGAATGGAGGCGTTTTTAGATTTAAAAGCTCCACTATGGCAGTATTGGCAACTCACTTGGTTTACACCTGCGTGTAATTGATGCGAAAATTTAATGGGTTGTACGGGTTGGTAACCTGTATGCACACCGGTATTCCACATGCCCATCCAAGCAGCAGTACTTAAGCCACCCAACACAAATAGCACCACAAAAAATACGATCTTTTTGTTTTTACCTAATTTTTTAAGTTTGGCTAGGCGGTTTTTAGGTGCTTTGACTTCTTCTTCAACTTTAATGCCTTGTTTCTTTAATGACAAGGATTCTAATGTAGAATTTACTCGGTTTAATACTAAAATTACCAAGAAAGCAATAACAATTAAAACCACAACACCCCCTATCATTAAGCTACTTACCTCTTCGTTTTCAGAAGTTCCTGCAGTAGCAGTGCCTGCGGCAGGTGCTGCGGGCTTATCCCCCTCTTCTTTAATATAGGCTAAAATGCTTTTAACATCATTGTCGGCTAACTCCGGGAAAGCCGTCATGGCAGATTGGTTGTATTCCTTGTACAATTTCACTGCATAGGCATCGCCAGAGGCAATTACAGCTTGAGAATTTTTTATCCACGGAATCAGCCAAGCTTCGTCTCTTCGTTCGAGAATTCCTTTGAGTGCCGGCCCCACTACCTTTTGGTTGAGTGCGTGGCAAGAAGTACATTTCTGTTTGAATAGTACGGCTCCTTCTGCTGCACTCTGTGCAGAAGCAACATTAATGCTTACTAAGCTTAATGTAACTAGTAGGATTAAAGACCGTAAAACATTGCAAAAAATGAATGAGATGCTTCTCATATTGAGTATGTTATGCTTTAAATTATTGAATTCTATCGTATAAAAATAGCAAGTGAAAAGACCGCAAAAACCCTCTTTTCGGTTTGCAAAAGTATGATTTATTCAAACAAGGCTTACAATAAGAAGAGGATAAAAAAATAATTTATAATCATTCTAAATAAGAAGCTCCGTCTACTTAAAAATTAATAAATTTTATTGCTTTAAAATCCACGCAAAAATTAAAGGGACAACAATGGTCGCATCACTTTCTACAATAAATTTAGGGGTATGAATATCTAATTTACCCCAGGTAATTTTTTCGTTGGGCACAGCACCCGAGTACGAGCCATACGAAGTGGTAGAATCGGAAATTTGACAAAAGTAACTCCAAAAAGGAATGTTCTCCATTTCCATATCTTGATACAACATAGGCACTACGCAAATAGGGAAATCGCCAGCAATACCGCCACCAATTTGAAAAAACCCTACGCCTTTCCCATCCGAATTTTTCACATACCAATCGGCTAACCAGGCCATGTACTCAATACCGCTTTTCATGGTACTAGCTTGCAACTGGTTTTTAATTACGTATGAAGCAAAAATATTCCCCATGGTAGAATCTTCCCAACCGGGTACCACAAGTGGAATATTTTTTTGAGCGGCAGCCAACATCCAGCTGTTTTTAGGATCTATTTCGTAATACTGCTCCAAATCGCCACTTAACAACATTTGGTACATATACTCGTGCGGAAAATAGCGTTCGCCTTTATCTTCGGCATCTTTCCACACTTGATGAATGTGTTTTTGCAAACGGCGAAAAGCTTCCTCTTCGGGAATGCAGGTATCGGTTACACGATTGTAATGGTTTTCTAATAAATCCCATTCGTCTTGCGGACTTAAATCGCGGTAATGCGGCACTCGTTTATAATGAGAGTGTGCTACCAGGTTCATGATGTCTTCTTCAAGGTTGGCACCGGTACACGAAATAATGGCCACTTTATCTTGGCGGATCATTTCGGCCAGTGAAATACCCAACTCGGCGGTACTCATGGCACCGGCTAGAGTAATCATCATTTTACCGCCTTCGGCTAAATGAGTTTCGTAACCTTTTGCGGCATCCATAAGCGCTGCGGCATTAAAATGCAGGTAATTTTTTTCAATAAACTGAGAAATAGGTCCTCTGGTAGTACTCATGCGTTCAAATTTTGGCCAAAAATAAGAATATTAAGTGGGTATAGAAAAGGAATTATTGGCTTAAAATCGGATTTTAAAATCTTCTTTGGCTTGACCTTCTCTAAAGTAAACCAAGCCCACATAAAAAAGATCGATGCTAACCTTAACGGCCGAATGAGCTTGTATTCTTTTCCATTGATTTTTTAGCTCGATGCTATCGTAAATATCCAAGACTATGATTAGCGTATCCGTCTTGGCATGAGCTAAAATTTCAGCGTGTGTGTTTGGAGTATCAATAATAAATACGTTGGCAAAATCGGGATGTGCTTGCAATACCCTGCCTAGCAGCTGCTGCACTTTTAGGGGTTGTTTACTCAGAATTTCGGGGATTTCCTGCTCCACACTTTGCCTGCCATAAATTACCTCATCTACCAATTGGTACACAAAGGGCGAATGCACGCCATGCCGAGAATTGGCACTTAGCCAATGCCACAGGTAAGAGAGTCTTTTTCTGAAAAAATTCACATGCAAAAATACGCAATGCTTTGGCTTCGCTAAAAAAATGTGTACTTTCATAGGAATGAATGCCAAAGAAATTGAATCACTTATTAAACTCCTCGACGACCCGGATACCGAAATTTCTAGTCACGTTACCGAAAAAATTAAGGAATATGGGCCAGAAGTTATTACGTATTTAGAAAAGGCTTGGGAGGAATCGTTAGATGCACAACTACAAGAACGTATCGAGAACTTGGTTCATCAACTACAATTTGAGCAAGTGAAAACCGATTTGCAATTGTGGGCACTTAGCGGCAGTTTCGATTTATTGCAAGGCATACTCATTATTAACCGCTACCAATATCCCGATTTAGATGAGCAAAAAATCATCAATCAATTAGAAGATATAAAACGAGAGGTGTGGATGCAACTCATTTACGATATGAGTGCCTTAGAAAAGGTGAAGCTACTCAACCATGTTTTTTACACCATTTTTGGCTTTAGCGGCAATACCAAAAACCACCACGATCCTCAAAATTCCTATTTAAGCCACGTATTGGAAAGCAAAAAGGGTAATCAGATTTCACTTTCTATTATTTACGCCACCATTGCGCAAAAGCTAGACATTCCGGTGTATGGCATTAACCTGCCCCAGCATTTTATTTTAGGCTATGTAGATAAGGCGCAAGAATACGATGTAGACGGAGGCGTTTTATTTTACATTAACCCCTTTAACAAAGGTTTTGTGTTTTACAAACGAGATGTAAATGCTTTTTTACAGCAGCTAAAGCTATCGCCAAGCGCACAATTTTACGAACCCTGTAGCAATACCGATATGGCTATTCGGGTGCTGCGTAACCTGATAAGTGGGTACGAGAAATTGGGGCAATCTGAAAAAGTTGCAGAAATAGAAGAATTGCTAGCTGTATTACTCTAAAACTCCATCAAATACGCCTTCAAAAAGTCGTTTAAATCGCCGTCTAAAACCGCCTGAGCATTCGAAGTTTCGAAATTGGTGCGCAAATCTTTTACTAATTTATAGGGATGCAATACGTAATTGCGTATTTGCGATCCCCATTCAATTTTCTTTTTATTGCCCTCAATAGCCGCTGTAGTTTCCATGCGCTTGCGTAATTCTATCTCGTATAATTGCGATTTTAACAAACGCAAAGCGTTTTCTTTATTTTGCAATTGCGACCGCGACTCTTGGTTTTTAATCACAATACCCGATGGTTTGTGGTATAAACGCACGGCGGTTTCTACCTTATTTACGTTTTGCCCGCCTGCACCACCCGAGCGGAAAGTTTCAAATTCTATATCGGCCGGGTTTACCTCAATTTCAATCGTATCGTCAATTAAGGGATACACATATACCGATGCAAAGGACGTATGGCGCTTGGCATTGGCATCAAAAGGAGAAACACGCA
>JAIPAN010000050.1 GCA_021740025.1 Sphingobacteriaceae bacterium | reverse complement strand
TTTCTACATATTTATTATGACTTAGAATTAATTCGGCCAATTCATTTTCGAGGGCAGTTGGTGCGCCAAAGCTCATGCCTTTTTGCATCACTTCAGTTACTTTTTCGCGAACGGCAGGATGGTTATGCCCTAAAATAAGCGGACCCCAAGAGCAGCAAAAATCAATAAATTCATTTCCATCGGCATCCCATAAACGACAACCGTCGCCTTTCTCAATGAAAAGAGGCGTGCCGTAAACAGATTTAAATGCTCTTACCGGGCTATTTACACCACCCGGAAAATACTGTTTAGCTTGTTCATATAATTCAGCCGAACGATCTCGGTTGATATCCGGTTTATCGGCATGAAAAATAGGTATGCTTGTTTCTTCCTTTTTGGAAAATAACTTGGATAAAAAATTGGCCATAATTTGTTTTTTAAATAGAACGGGGCTTATAGCCAGTTATTTTCCAAAATTTCGCGTGCGTGATAGGTGATGATGATGTTTGCTCCGGCTCTGCTAAAGGCAAACATATTTTCCATGATCACTTTTTGAGCATCAATCCACCCAGCTTGTGCTGCTGCTTTTACCATGCTATATTCGCCCGAAACGTTGTAGCAAGCCACCGGTAATTGCGTTTGTTGGCTTAAGTTTTGAATCACATCTAAATAGGCCAAAGCTGGTTTTACCATTAAAATATCGGCACCTTCATCTTCGTCTAAAAAAGCTTCCCGCATCATTTCATTCGGGTTGCGAAAATCCATTTGATAGGCTTTACGATCGCCTTTGCTTGGCGCCGAATCGGCTGCTTCGCGGAAAGGACCATAATAAGCCGATGCAAATTTGATACTGTAGCTCATAATGGCGGTATTTACGAATTGGTGTTCATCCAGCAAATCGCGAATGGCACCCACTCGGCCGTCCATCATATCTGAAGGAGCCACCATATCGGCGCCAGCTTGTGCATGCGCCAAGGCCATTTTAGCTAAAACAGCTACGGTTTCATCGTTTTGTACGTAATCGTTGTGCAAAATACCGCAATGCCCATGCGTAGTGTACGCACAAGTACACACGTCGGTAATCACGTAAATAGCATCGCCAAAAGCTTTTTTTAATTCGCGAACGGCTTGGGCCACCAACGAATCTTGGTGGTAGGCCGAGCTGGCGTCTTCACACTTTTGCTCCCCAACACCAAATAATAATACTTTGTTTAGTCCCAGTTTTAACCCTTCGGCTACATCTTTTACCAACATATCTACCGAAAACTGATAAATACCCGGCATGGCATCGATGGCATTTTTTAGACCCTTGCCTGGAACCACGAAATACGGGTAAACAAACATATCTTTTGATAAACGTGTTTCAGCTACTAGTTCCCGAATAATGGGGTTTTTACGTAATCTTCTGGGGCGTATATTCATGGGCTAATAAGTTAAACCAAACACCGCTTCTGCCAAACCAATTTCGTCTGGTGAGTAGGGTAAGGTATAGGTTACATTCATTTGATCGAATTTTTTGCCGGTAGATTTGCCAATGCAAATAACTTGCTGACCAGGCTCCAATAGGTTATTGGTAAAATAGGCATCTACGTTGGAGGGGCTGGTAAATACCAATACCTCGGCAGCTGATGGATCGCAATTTTCATCCATTTCGGTTTCGTAAACCGGTAAATCAATAATTTTGGTTGCTTTGTTTAGTGCTTGCTGTATGGTGCGCAAGGAATCTTTGGCGCCCGGAAAAAGTACAGTGCTGCCGTTTGCCAATTTGGCAAAATCTTTAGCAATATCTTGTGTATCAATTCCCTCTTCTTCGCCATTAAAATTGGGTACAATGCCGTAAAGGCGCAACATTTCTTCGGAAGCACGGCCAATTACTCCATATTTTACTTTTTTAGGTAATTGCGGAGATAATTGGAAGAAACATTCAATGGCATTTTTACTGCTAAAAAAGACCCAATCTACTCGTTTTAAAATAAAGGGATCCAGCTTATTAATGATCGGAAAAATTTTAATTAAAGAACGATCATCTAATTGGATTTGATGTTTTTCTAAGGCTTTTCGGAAGTAACTAGTTTCGGGCAATACTCTACTAATGAACACATTGCTCGGATACTTACGTTCCGGATTAAACTTAGCCACAATCTCTTCAGCCAAGCCTTTGGTACTAGTGGCCGATAAAAACAAGCGGTCGGGAAAATCATCACCATCTACAGCTTTGGAAGTCCATACTTCGTACGTGTTGCCTTCTTTTCTGCAATAACAGCCCAAAGGCATGTGGCAACCGCCTTCAAATAATTGCAAAACGTTACGTTCCACAGCAATTTCTTTGGCTACGGTAGCATGATGCAAAGGCTTTAATAATTCGGCTAGTTCGGTATCTTTTTCACGTATTTGAATAGCCAACACGCCTTGTGCTGGTGCCGGAATAAATTCCATTGGATCTAATTCCTCTACATAAAATTCGCTTAAATCGATACCCAAACGACTGACGCCTGCCTTGGCAATCATAATGGCATCGTACTCGTCATCGCGAAGTTTTTGTATACGTGTGGGCACATTGCCACGTAAATCCTCCACCTCTAAATCTGGACGAAAGGCTAGTAATTGTGCTTTTCGGCGGTTAGAAGAGGTGCCTACCGTGCCGCCAAACTTAACCGAGAGTTTCTGTTGCACATCTACACAATCTTTCAAAATCAGCAGTAATTCAGAAGGATCTTCACGTTCGGAAACAGCGGCAATGGTTAAACCTTCAGGGTGGGTAGTGGGTAAATCTTTATGAGAATGTACCGCTATGTCGATACTCTCGTTTAACAGTTCTTCTTCTAGCTCCTTGGTAAAAAAACCTTTTCCTTCTAGTTTATCTAAACGCAAGTTTAAAATAGTATCCCCTTGAGTTTTAATAATTTTTAATTCAGCAGCAATTCCTATTTCAGCCAAGCTATCTTTTACAAAATTAGCTTGCCATAGCGCTAAATCGCTTCCTCGGGTGCCAATAATTATAGGTGATTTAGAAGAGCTTGCTTGCATGAATAGAACTTAATAGGTTAAGGGTACCTGGGTTGATGATTTTTTTAGCAATTATCTACTAAAATTTCTTTGGCCATTACCATCGGCACACTGATGTATTTTTTCTCCATATAGGCAATTACTTTTTCAAGAACTACCAGAGAATTGGGATCTAAATTCTGAATATCTGCGGCAAAAACCGAGTTCATTGCCGTTTCTTTTATTTCTTTTATACGCTCGGGTACTTGGCGCATAGCTAACTCTACACGGCGTTGTTTTAAAATTTGTTGAAAATCCTGAAGGTGTTGTTCAATAATTTTTTCGGCATTTACCAATTCTTGGTAGCGCTCTTGTTTATTCCGTTCGGCAACTGCCTGCAAGCCATGCACTTCAATAAAATGAACCGAATTCTGTACCAATACATCCGGATGGGTATCATTCGGAATGGCTAAATCCAATACTACTTTTTTATCGGTATCGCCGGCTAGTAAGTGGGTATAAATTTCGGGTGTAATAATGGGCTCGGTGGCACTGGTACACGTAATTAAAATATCAAAACCCTTGTTGTAAGTGGCTAAATCTTCTAGTGGATAGGCTTCGCCATTTAACTCCTTAGCCAAATCTTGGGCTTTAGATAACGTGCGGTTAAACACAACAAAATTTGAATATTTATGTTTTTGAAGATATTTTGCAATTAATTGATTGGTTTCGCCTGCACCCACTACCAGTACACGGGCATTGGTAAAGGTGTTTATTTTGCACAATTCTCGGTAGGCTAATGATACTACTGAAATGGGATTACAAGCAATTTGCGTATCGGTATAAACCGATTTAGCTGTTTTAACCACCTGATCCATAATTAAACGAAGGTAATCTCCGGTAAAGCCCAATGCTTTACATTTTTCGTACGATTGACGCAGTTGAGCCAAAATTTCTTTTTCGCCTACTACCAAACTCTCTAAGGAACACGACACTCTAAACAAGTGATTCAATGCATCTACACCTTCGTAAAAAACGGCTTGTGTGGCCAAATTGACCATATCTGTTTCAATAGTTAAGGCCTTAACGAATTCCTGAACAAAAGCTGGAGTTAAACTTTCTTGGTGCGTAAATACAAATTCTACTCTGTTGCAGGTACCTACATAAAATAGTTCCGAAAGCCCTAACTTATTTTTAAGTGATAGCAAATAGCTTTCAAGCAACTCATCGCTGATTACTAACTTACCCAAGTCTTTTAAGTCGACTTGTTTGTGGGTAAAAGCTATTATTCTTAAATTCTTCAAAAGTGGTTTGGCTTATATACTATCGTTTAGCAAAAGTAAAAAACCACAGGGGTGGCACTGTCACGTATTTGTAAAACCAATAGTATTTAGAATGGATATAAATTGGCCATAATCTACTAAAATGACTTATTTATGAAGTAAAAATGAAGAGCATAAAATGTGTAGGTAGAAAGCTCGTGGCGCTACCCTGAGCAGCATCAGGCAAGGTAGTTAAACAGTTAAGTCTACCCAATTACCATCTTCGCGAATAATTTCTATGAGTTCATCGAGGGCTTTTTCGGTATTTACATTTTTCTTAACCACCTCTTTACCACGGTATAATGTAATTTTTCCGGGGCCGGTACCCACATAGCCATAATCGGCATCGGCCATTTCGCCAGGACCATTTACAATACAACCCATAATGCCAATTTTTATTCCTTTTAAATGATCGGTTCGGCTGCGAATGAGTTGGGTAGTTTCTTGTAAATCGAACAAGGTACGCCCGCAACTTGGGCAAGAAATATATTCCGTTTTAGAAATTCTAGAACGGGTTGCCTGCAAAATACCAAAGGATGTACTGAGTAGCAATTGCGGTGATAACTGAGCGGCTTCCAACCAAATACCATCACCAAAACCGTCTACCAATAAGGCGCCAGTATCGGTGGAGGCATACAATTGAAATTCGTTTTCCGATAATTTAGGATACGTTCTTTTTATAATTACAGGCACCTTAATGCCAATTTCTTCTAACATAAAAAATGCTTGCCTTTGTTCTTGCATGGCATTTTCGGCGGTGCTGGTAAGCACAAAAACAAGTGTTTTATCTATCGGAATTTGCTGAAAAGCATCGCTGTGCATATCTGTTAAACTCAGTTCTACCAAATTGAGTGCCGGGCATTTTTCTTCCGCAGCCAAATATTCTTTTAAGCTATACAGTGGATGACAATTCGCTTTACTAGCCAGCATTTTCCAGGTTGGATATTGGTAAAGCTGCTTTAAATTTCCAGGAAGGATAAAGGAAGGCAATTGATCGGCTAGGTATACAAAATCAACCGATTGTTCGCCCATGCTGTATTTATCTAAAATAGGCGAATAAACATAACCCACATCCGATAACACGGCAGGATCTTTTAAATTTTTTGACGATAAATCGATAATTACCCGAGGGACCTGATGTCCGCCAATAAAGGTGTTTAGCTCCTCTGAAACTCTTTTTTGATATGAGAAAGGCGAAAATTGAGCGGGTAAAACAAGTGGTGACGAAACTTCCACCTCTGCATTGCGCAGCGCATATCTTTTCACTAAATCTTTTGCCACGGGAATCTCCAACTCAGGGTCTTCGGTTAAGGATACACGAATGGTATCGCCCAAACCATCTTCCAACAAGGTACCAATACCTACTGCCGATTTAATTCGCCCATCTTCGCCATCGCCGGCTTCGGTTACGCCTAAATGCAATGGATAATTCATGCCTTCGGCCACCATGGTTTTTACCAATAAGCGGTAAGCCTGCACCATTACTTGCGGGTTGCTCGATTTCATAGAAATTACCAAATTATGGTAGTTCAAATCTTCGCAAATGCGCATAAATTCCATGGCCGATTCTACCATACCCAGAGGTGTATCGCCAAATTGGCTCATAATACGGTCAGATAATGAACCGTGGTTGGTACCAATACGCATGGCCGTACCGTATTCTTTGCAAATAGCTACCAAAGGGGCAAATTTTTTATAAATACGGTCTAATTCATCTTGGTATGCTTGCGGTGTATAGTCAATGGTTTCGAAACGTTTTTTATCGGCATAATTCCCCGGGTTGATGCGCACTTTTTCTACCAAACGGGCAGCCAACTCGGCGGCATTGGGGGTAAAATGAATATCGGCTACTAAAGGGGTTTTATACCCTCTTTTACTCAATTCTTTTTTTATTTCGGCTAAATTTTGAGCCTCTTTTATGCTAGGTGCGGTAATGCGTACCAATTCGCATCCGGCTTCAATCATGCGAATAGATTGTTCTACCGTTCCGTGGGTATCCATGGTGTCGGTAGTGGTCATACTTTGTATGCGTATAGGGTTGTTTGCTCCCATAGAAACATCTCCCACATGCACTTCTCTAGTAAGAAAGCGCTTGTATTGCAGGAGCGATGGACAGTATATTCCTGCTAGTTTAGGGGAGTTAGTAGACTTCATAAACGTGTGTTAGAAAAACAAAAATAAGAAAATGTTCGATGCAATGTAGCCTAAAGTAAGCGTTCTTTTACCACCAAGGTGCCCGCTAATTTATCGTGCAAACATTGTTGTTTTCGGTCGAAAAAACCGAATAAATAGCCTAAACCGATAGTGAGCGTACTTAGCCATTTGCCTAGGTTGCGCAAGAGCGATCGGCCAAAACTAATGCTGCGCCCTTCCTCATCGCATACTTTTATACCCAACAATTGCTTACCCAGCGTGGCTTGTTTTTTTGAGCTCTCCATAAGAACAGCATAAGCAGAACGTGCAATGGGAATAATCACTATCCCCGAAAGAGCAATGGCAATTTTAACCAGCTGCTGATTTGCAAAAGATAGCAAGACTAAAGCCACTAAGCTATACATAACAAAAACCAGCAAATAATCTACAGCCATGGCCAATAGGCGAACATCAAGAGAAGCAAAATATTGGGGTTGTACAATGGTAGCTTTAAAACCCAAGAGGCTTCGTATTGCAGGAATTTCGTGTGCTTCTTTGTAGTCGTCCATCGTGTCCGACTTGATGAAGGTACCAGGTTTTATTAACCGATTTTTTAGTTCTTCGAGTGAAAATGGACCAGCAGGTTTCCCATTTTCAACTACCCAAAATGTAGGCAAACTAATAGCGTTTTACTTTAAATGACGACAAACCGCCGTTTAGTTTGATATGAATTTTGGTGGCTGCAGTGGCATAGTTGGCACTTTCATATAAACCATCTCTTTTTTTATCAAATCCTTCGAACGATTTACTGGTTAAACCACCTTCGTACTCAATTTGACATGCTGCATTTTCAGGAATAGACACCTTAACTTCAGATACACCTGTGTCTACGCTAACTGTGGTAAGTGCTAAGGGTTGCCCCAGTTTTACTTCAAAAGCGGCTGCGCCACCCTTAATGCTTAAATCTGCAAGTTTGTAGGCAGATAAATCAA
>JAIPAN010000049.1 GCA_021740025.1 Sphingobacteriaceae bacterium | reverse complement strand
TCGCCATGTAAATGGTAATGACTCAAAAATTTTTCGTCTTGTTTATCGCCTATGCCATTATCTATTAAAGTGAGTTTTTTGCCGTCTTCTATTAATAAACACCGCATGGCCCAGGTGCATAAATTATTTTCATCGGGTGGAACCAGTTTTTGCCACATGGTTTTAGGTACTACGCCAAACATGGCGCCACCATCTAATTTAAAAAAGCCGGTGTCTATGGTATGTAGTTTCATGGATGAATATTTTGACTAAAAATAAAAAAACCCACTCGGATTGGAGTGGGTTTAAGATTGTTTTTTTGATTATAAGTGAATCACCTCACCGTAAGCATCGGCCGTGGCTTCCATAATGGCTTCGCTCATGGTTGGATGTGGGTGTACGGTTTTTACAATGTCCATCCCGGTGGTTTCCAATTTGCGGGCAACTACTACTTCAGCAATCATTTCGGTTACGTTGGCACCAATTAAATGGGCACCTAAAAATTCGCCGTATTTGGCATCAAAAATTACTTTTACAAAACCATCTTTGGCTCCGGCAGCGCTGGCTTTTCCTGATGCTGAGAACGGGAATTTACCCACTTTAATCTCGTATCCGGCTTCTTTGGCCGCTTTTTCGGTATAGCCCACAGAGGCTATTTCGGGAGAGCAATAAGTACAACCCGGAATGTTGTTGTAGTTTAATGGCTCTGGATGGTGACCTGCAATTTTTTCTACACAAATAATGCCTTCGGCAGAAGCTACGTGGGCCAAGGCTTGTCCTTTTACAATATCGCCAATAGCGTATACGCCTTCTATGTTGGTTTTGTAGAAATCGTCTACCAACACACGACCTTTGTCGGTTTTTACACCCAATTCTTCTAAACCTATGTTTTCGATATTGGGGGTAACTCCTACAGCAGAAAGTACCACATCGCATGCTAGTGTTTCTACCCCAGCTGCAGTTTTAACTTGTACTTTGCAGCCAGCACCGCTGGTATCTACCGATTCTACATTGGCTCCGGTCATAACCGTGATGCCTGCTTTTTTAAAGCTGCGAATGAGTTGTTTCGAAATGTCTTCGTCTTCTACGGGTACAATATTATCTAAGTACTCTACAATGGTTACTTGGGTACCAATACTGTTGTAGAAATAGGCAAATTCTACCCCAATGGCGCCAGAACCCACTACTACCAGGCTTTTTGGTTGCTGTGGCAATACCATGGCTTGGCGGTAGCCAATTATTTTTTTGCCATCTTGTTTCAGGTTGGGCAATTCTCTTGAACGACCGCCAGTGGCTAATATAATATGTTTGGCACTGTATTCGGCATTGGCGCCATCGGCACCTAATATTTGTACTTTGCCGGCACCTTTTAGTTTGGCGGTGCCCATAATTACGTCTATTTTATTCTTTTTTAGCAAAAACTGGATGCCTTTGCTCATGCCTTCGGCTACATCGCGGCTACGTTTAACCACGGCAGTAAAATCAACTTTGGCATCAGAAACTTGTAGGCCATAGTCGGCAGCGTGATTCATGTATTCGAATACTTGTGCACTTTTAAGCAATGCTTTGGTGGGAATACAGCCCCAGTTTAAACATATTCCGCCGAGTGATTCTTTCTCAACAATGGCTGTTTTTAAGCCCAATTGTGCTGCACGTATGGCGGCTACATAACCTCCCGGCCCACTTCCAATTACTAGTAAATCGTAATTCATATTGTTATAATATTTAAAGCCCCAAAACTAATCATTTGGAGTGGGTATCTAAAATACCGACTTATCCACAATTATACTAAGTTTAAAAAAGCTTTAAATGCTTGAAAAACAACTTTTTTAACTGGATTTGCGATTTGTTGAAAAAAACAAAAGCATTTTAACTATTTGCTTAAATAAAATTAACATTGTTAATGCTTGGTTATTATAAATCATACTATATTTGTGAAAATGTCCTAACTCTACCAAAAGCTAGGCCAATTGAGACAAAATTATTAACCAAAAAATTATGATGAAAAAATTACTTTATTCATTAGTTCTTGTGTTTGCCACCGTAAGTGTGTTTGCACAGGTTACTACCAGTAGTTTATCAGGAACTATCAAAGACGCTCAAGAAACGTTAGTAGGTGCTTCTGTTAAAGCTATACACACCCCAACCGGAACGGTTTACGGTGCGTCAACCAATGCAAGTGGTCGTTTTTCGATTTCTAACTTACGTGTAGGTGGTCCATACACAATTGAGATTACCTATTTAGGCTATCGTAGCTTTAAAGTTACTGACGTGTTTTTGAAATTAGGTGAAAACCTAAGCTTAAGCCCAGTGCTTGAAAAAGCTGGTCAGCAATTAGCTGAAGTGGTAGTTGTAGGTACGAAAGACAATGTATTTAACAGCAAACGTACAGGAGCTGCTACAAGTGTTGGTAAAGAACAAATTGAGAGAATGCCCACTTTAAGTAGAAGTTTGCAAGATTTTACGCGATTAACTCCGCAATCAAATGGTAATTCTTTTGGTGGTGTAAATAACCGTTTTAATAATATTACCATTGATGGTGCTGTTAATAATGATGTTTTTGGATTAGCTAGTTCAGGTACTCCAGGTGGGCAAGCGAATACCCAACCAATTTCTTTGGACGCGATTCAAGAAATTCAAGTGGTATTGGCACCATACGATGTAAGCTTAGGTAACTTTACCGGCGGTGGTGTGAACGCTGTTACTCGTTCTGGTACTAATACATTTGAAGGATCTGCTTACCTATTTGGTCGCAACCAAAATACAATCGGTAGAAATGCATTAACCAATGCTCGTTCAACAAAATTCATGAACAACCAATATGGTTTCCGTTTTGGTGGCCCAATCATCAAAGACAAATTGTTCTTCTTCGTAAATGCGGAATTACAACGCGTTCAATCGCCATTGTTTAACAATGCTGGTGAAGTTGGTTCAGCTATTTCTTTAGCAACTGCACAATCTATTGCTGCCAAAGCCTTAACAATGGGTTATGATGTTGGTTCTTATGGTCCACAAGATGTACAAACTCAAAATAACAAAGTGTTTGCAAAATTTGATTGGAACATCAACCCAAGTAATCAGTTGACTCTCCGATACAATTATATTGATGCATTTGACGATAACATGTCTAGAAGTGGTACTTCATTCCGTTTCGGAAACAATGCATACAAATTTGCGAATACGCAACACAACTCTGTTTTAGAGTTACGTACTAAGTTGAACGATAAATTCTCTAACAATTTAATTTTAGGATACTCTATCATTCGCGATGAGCGCCAAACTGCTGGGAAATTATTCCCATTCATCGAGATTAGATCCATCGATGGATTCTCATCTAATACTGCCAATTTAGGTTCTGAACGTAGTTCAGTGGCCAACCAATTGGATCAGGATGTGATTGAATTGACCGATAATTTTAAAATCAATTTGGGTAACCACAACATTACCGTGGGTACACACAACGAATTTTTTAAATTCCGCAACTTGTTCATTAATAACTACAATGGTCGTTGGACGTATAATAACGTTCCTGATTTCTTAGCCAATTCGCCAAACCAAGTTCAAGCTACTTACTCTAGAATTCCTGGCGTTGCACAGCCAGAAGCTAAGTTTACCGCTGCTCAGTTAGGTTTCTATCTTCAAGATGAGTTTGAAGCGGCCAAAGGTGTAAAATTAACCGCTGGTTTACGTATGGATATTCCGGTATTTGGCGATAAACCTTTACGCAACACCTTGGTTGAAACCGCATTTCCTGGTTATAAAACCGATGCAACTCCGAGCACTAAGCCATTGTGGTCTCCACGTTTAGGCTTTAATTGGGATGTAACTGGTGATCGTTCTGTACAAGTACGTGGTGGTTCAGGTATATTTACTGGTCGTGTACCGTTTGTATGGTTGTCTAACCAATACTCAAACAGTGGTATGTTGTTCAGCACCGTATCTATTACCAAAGCAGTAGCTCCTACTTTAGCATTTATTGCAGATCCAAATAATCAAGCTTCTGCTGCTACACTTTATGGCGGTAGTTCAAATAAAGCTGAAGTTAACTTAGTAACCCCTGGATTTAAGGTGCCACAAGTATTTAGAAATAACTTAGCAGTTGACTTTAAATTGCCTTACGGTATTAATGCAACTATTGAAGGTATTTACTCTAAAACCTTAAATAACGTAAACTATTCTGATATCAACTTAAAAGCTTCTACTGCGGTAATTAGCCCTACACTTTCTTCGGGTGCAGATAATCGTGCTGCTTATAGTGCTAAAGTTGACGGAACTAACTTTACCAACGCAATTTTGTTAAGCAATACCAATAAAGGATATACCGCTTCCTTAACTGGTCAATTACAAAAAACTTTTGATTTTGGCTTGTCAGCCATGGTTGCTTACACTCGTGGTAGAGCTACTTCGGTAAACGATGGTACTAGTAGTACTGCACGATCAAATTGGGAGTTTGTTCAACAATTGAATGATCCGAATAATCCAGACTT
The DNA here is from genome assembly GCA_021740025.1 of Sphingobacteriaceae bacterium. Next base: position 2,990 of record JAIPAN010000049.1, on the reverse strand, counting down.
ATCTACTTCATCTTTCCAAATGAAGCATCGTATAATTGGTTCATTGGATTATAAGGTTTCATACGGTGATCAAAAACAATCTTCTACTTCATTTAGCTTGTTTTACACCGGTCGTTCAGGTTCTCCATTCACTTATTTATATAATGGTGACTTAAACGGTGATGGTGCATTCTCTAACGACTTAATTTACATTCCTCGTTTCCAAAGTGAAATTAAATTAGCTTCATCGGCATCCATTCCAGCTACTCCAGCCAACCAATGGTATGATTTAGATCAGTTTATTAAAAATGATCCATACTTAAGCAAACACAGAGGTGAGTATGCAAAACGTAATGGTGCAATTACCCCATGGGAAAATCAATTTGATTTACGTGTAACTCAAGATTTCGGTGGTATTGTAAAAGGCACTAAAAATAAACTGCAGTTAACCTTTGATATCTACAATGTAGGTAACATGATTAACAAAAATTGGGGTAAATCTTATTTCGTATCTAACCAAGCAAATACGTTAATTACTTACAGTTCAAGTGCTGGTGGTAGCTTTTCATTCAAAGCTCCTACCAACGGTACGGGGTATTTACAATCAACATCAACTTGGTCTGGCCAGTTTGGTGTGAGATATTTGTTTAACTAAGTAGGGTTATATCTTTAAAAAAGCCCCGCTAATTTAGCGGGGCTTTTTTTGTACAATATTTTTTCCAAGCTAGCGTATCCTTTATAGATTATGCTAATACCGATTTTATGAGCAACATACAAATACTGCTCCTTTTACTGGTTGCTTTTGGTTTACCTACGCTACTTGTTTTGGGTATTTTATTTTTTAAAAATATATCTCAAATAAAGCTGTATAAACGTTTTTCAAATGCCATAGCTGCACAAGCACAAGTATTAAGCATAGAAAACAGCATGGTGCTTAGAGATGTTAGAGGCAAATTGAAAGTATCCTTATCGCTTAAAGTTCATTTGCCTAACAATGATGCATATACTGCGAATGCTACCTGGGAAATTGATTTAACAGCTATTGCTGCCATACAGCCTGGGCAAGTTGTAGCTGTGAAAGTAGATACTGATGAAAAAAATATAATTTATCCGAATGTATCTTGGGCTACGTATTGGATATAATTGCTAATGTAAACCTTTTTAATATCTAATAAATCGGCGATTTTTTTACCCATAATTCTGGCTATCTTGCATACAAAAGACAAACATGTATCGGAAATCAGTTTTTTTATTTTTATTGCTAGGTTCATGGCTAAGGATTTCTGCACAGACTGCCTTTCATGTACTGCCCTTGGGTGTAAAAGGAGGCCTTGATGAGAGCAATCTTTCGGCTTATTTGGTGTCTTCTATGGGCTCTAGTAATTTCATTTGCCTAGATGCCGGCACTGTTTATTCAGGCTTGTCCGTGGCTCGTAAAAAGGGCAGCATTCAAAAAACAGAACAAGCATTTTTAAAAGAAAATATAAAGGGCTACTTTATTTCACACGGGCATTTAGATCATGTGGCTGGTTTAATCCTCAATTCACCCGAGGATAGCAAAAAGCTTATATATGCCCTCCCTGAAGTGCTTGATGTTTTTAAATCGAATTATTTTACTCGAAATGCTTGGGCCAATTTTGGCAGCGAAGGTGAGGCCCCCATTTTAAATAAATACCGCTACGTACCGCTAATACCTGAAACTGAGATAGCTGCTGAAGGTACAGGCCTAAAAGTGCAAGCTTTCGAATTAAGCCATGTTAAACCCTTTAAGAGTACAGCTTTTTTAGTAAGCAATGCAGCAGGGTCATTACTCTATTTAGGCGATACGGGAGCAGATAGCATCGAGAAATCAACCGATTTAAAAAACCTTTGGCAAGAAATAGCGTCCTTAATTAGTTCTAAAAAACTAAAGGCCATTCTTATAGAAGTTTCTTTCCCTAATTCGCAAACCGATGATCAGCTTTTTGGACATTTAAACCCAAGGTTGTTCGAACAAGAAATGAAGGTTTTGTCCTCTTTTACGGGTGTTGAGGCTTTAAAAGGTTTGCCGGTAGTGATTACGCACCGTAAACCATCGGGAAGTAATGAAGTGCAAATTAAGCAAGAATTCATAGCTGCCAATACGTATGGCCTAAAGCTTATTTTTCCGCAACAAGGAAAAATGATCTCTTTTTAGTGGTAAATAAAGTTTCCTTTTTCTGAATGAATGCTGACTTGTTTTTGGTCGGCAGCTTCTACTCGGCCAATAATTTGGGCATCCACCCCAAACGATTTGCTAATAGCGATACATTCTTGAGCAAATTCTTCATTCGTATAAATCTCCATGCGATGCCCCATGTTAAATACCTTGTACATTTCTTCCCAACTCGTGTTCGATTGTTCTTGGATCAATTGAAAAAGTGGCGGAATGGGAAACAGATTATCTTTAATGATGTGAAGCGAATTAATAAAGTGCAATACTTTGGTTTGTGCACCACCACTGCAATGCACCAATCCGTTTATGGCTGCTCTATTTTTTGCCAAAATAGCCTGTAGAATAGGCGCATAAGTACGGGTGGGAGAGAGTACCAACTTTCCAGCAGATACCTGTTTTTCACCGGCAATATCAATTAAGTCGGTTAATTTTTTGTTGCCAGCAAAAATCAATTCATAAGGCACAGCAGGATCGTAACTTTCCGGGTATTTTTCGGCCACATATTTATGAAAAACATCGTGACGTGCACTGGTTAAGCCATTGGAACCCATGCCGCCATTATAGGCTGTTTCGTAAGTAGCTTGACCGTAAGAAGCTAAGCCTACAATTACATCGCCGGCTTGTATCCGGTCGTTAGAAATTACTTCCGAACGGTTCATGCGGCAAGTAACGGTAGAATCTACAATGATGGTGCGTACCAAATCGCCCACATCGGCGGTTTCGCCACCGGTGGAGTAAATGCCAATACCCAATGCTCGTAGTTCTGCTAAAATTTCTTCGGTGCCGTTAATCAATTCGGCTAAAACCTCTTTCGGAA
>JAIPAN010000048.1 GCA_021740025.1 Sphingobacteriaceae bacterium | reverse complement strand
AAAACCAAAAGCGGTAAAAAAGAACGCATAACCTTGCCAGTAGAAATTTGGCAACGCAATACTTCATGGACTTTCAAATATCCATCAACCGAAGAATTGGAATCGGTAAGTTCAGATCCAGATCACGTATTGCCAGATCACAATTCTGCAAACGATGTGTGGAAAGCTAGTAGCCAAGACGCTGCTGCCGCTGCACCGGTAAGCAACGATATGTATGTAGGAACTTATTCTACAACCAGCATGCCCATTAAAATTGAAATTAAAGTAGAAAATGGAGGCTTATTTGCTCAAGCAACGGGTCAATCAGCTTTTCCTTTAACACCCAATGGAAAAGATAAATTCTCTTTTGAAGCCGCTGGCCTAGATTTAGAATTTAACACTGCAAAAGGTGAATTAACCATCATTCAAGGAGGTAACCCATTGGTGTTTACTCGTGAAGGTGGTCCGGTTGTTGCAGCAGCACCAGCTGCGGCCCCAGCTGCTCCGGCAAAAGGAAAGAAAAAATAAGTTCTCTCCATTTTTCATAAAAAAGGGGAAGCGATATCGCTTCCCCTTTTTTATTCTCCAATCCCCAAATTAGGCTTAGTCCTAGCAAGACTATTTACACTAAATTTTAAATATGAATTATTTTCATTTAAATGCTTGAAAATCAAAAAGGGAAACATTACCTTTGCAGTCCTTTAAAATAGGATAAAAGAATTTTTAAACTAAAAACAACAAATGCCAACCATTCAACAATTAGTTAGGAAAGGTAGAGTAGCTATGGTGGATAAGAGTAAATCCCCAGCGTTGGACAGCTGTCCACAGCGAAGAGGTGTGTGTACCCGTGTATACACTACTACCCCTAAAAAACCAAACTCAGCCATGCGTAAAGTAGCTCGTGTGCGTTTAACCAACGGAAAAGAAGTAAATGCTTACATCCCTGGAGAAGGCCACAACTTACAAGAACACTCAATCGTGTTAATTCGCGGTGGACGTGTGAAAGATTTACCGGGTGTACGTTACCACATTATTCGTGGTGCATTGGATACTTCTGGTGTAGACGGACGTAACCAACGTCGTTCTAAATACGGAACCAAGAAACCTAAAGTTAAAGCATAAACGGAGGAAAGAATCATGAGAAAGTCGAAACCAAAAAAACGAATTATCCTGCCTGATCCTAAGTTTAACGACGTAATGGTAACCAGGTTTGTAAACAATATGATGTATGATGGCAAAAAGTCAATTGCATATGCAATTTTCTACGATGCTGTTGAATTAGTAGAGAAAAAAACGAGCGAAAACGGATTAGAGTCTTGGAAAAAGGCACTAAACAACGTTATGCCTATGGTAGAGGTTAAATCTCGTCGTGTAGGTGGCGCTAACTTCCAAGTACCAACCGAGGTTCGTCCGGAGCGTAAAATTGCTTTAGGAATGAAATGGTTAATTAACTATTCACGCAAACGTGGCGAAAAAACCATGATGGAAAAATTAGCCGGCGAAATTATTGCCGCTGCTAAAGGTGAAGGTGCTGCTGTGAAGAAAAAAGAAGACACCCATAAAATGGCAGAAGCCAATAAAGCATTCTCTCACTTTAGATTTTAATTAGAAAGATAAGATGGCTAGAGATTTAAAATTTACTAGAAATATTGGTATTGCTGCTCACATTGATGCTGGTAAAACCACCACCACAGAGCGTATACTTTATTATGCTGGTGTAAGTCATAAAATTGGTGAAGTGCACGAAGGCGCAGCAACCATGGATTGGATGGCACAAGAGCAAGAGCGTGGTATTACCATTACTTCTGCTGCTACTACTGTAAACTGGAAATACAGAGGCCAGGATTACCACATGAACATTATTGATACGCCGGGTCACGTGGATTTTACCGTAGAGGTAAACCGTTCCCTTCGTGTATTAGATGGTTTGGTATTCTTGTTTTCTGCGGTTGATGGGGTAGAGCCTCAATCAGAAACAAACTGGCGTTTAGCCAATAACTACAACGTAGCCCGTATCGGTTTCGTAAATAAAATGGACCGTTCTGGAGCCGATTTCTTGAAAGTTGTAAAACAAGTAAAAGATATGTTGGGTTCTAACGCCGTTCCATTGCAATTACCAATTGGTGCCGAAGACGGATTTAAAGGTGTGGTTGATTTGATCAACAACCGTGGTATTGTGTGGAACGAGCACGATAAAGGTATGACCTTTACCGAAGTGCCAATCCCAGATGATATGCTTGCTGAGGTAGCTGAGTGGAGAGAGAAATTATTAGAATCGGTAGCTGAATACGATGAAAGCTTGATGGAGAAATTCTTTGATGCTCCAGAAACTATCACCGAGCGTGAAGTACTAGATGCTTTACGCAAAGCCGTATTAGATGCTAAAATTGTACCAATGGTATGTGGTTCTTCGTTCAAAAACAAAGGCGTGCAAACCATGTTGGACTACGTGATGGAATTATTACCTTCACCAATGGATTCAGCAGGTGTGGTAGGTACTAATCCAGATACCGGTGCAGAAATATTATTAAAACCTGATGTAAAAGAACCATTTGCGGCTTTGGCATTTAAAATTGCAACCGATCCATTTGTGGGCCGTTTGTGTTTCATCCGTGTATACTCTGGTAACCTAGATGCAGGTTCATACATTTACAACACTCGTTCTGAGAGTAAAGAACGTATTTCTCGTATCTTCCAAATGCATGCAAACAAGCAAAATCCGGTGCCTAATGTGGCCGCTGGTGATATTGCTGCAGTAGTTGGATTTAAAGATATCAAAACTGGTGATACACTATGTGATGAGAAAAACCCAATCGTTCTTGAATCTATGAACTTCCCTGAGCCGGTTATCGGTTTAGCTATTGAGCCTAAAACTCAAGCTGACGTGGATAAATTAGGTATGGGCTTGGCTAAATTGGCTGAAGAAGATCCTACCTTTAGGGTACAAACTGATCAAGAAACTGGTCAAACAGTAATCTCTGGTATGGGTGAGCTTCACTTAGATATTTTGATTGATCGTTTAAAACGTGAGTTTAAAGTAGAAGTAAACCAAGGTGCACCACAAGTAGCGTATAAAGAAGCTATTACCGGCACTACCCAACACCGTGAAACCTACAAGAAACAAACCGGTGGTCGTGGTAAATTTGCCGATATCCAAGTGGTTATTTCGCCAATTGATGCCGATTTCGAAAAAGGCGGCTTGCAATTCGTAAACGAAATTGTGGGTGGATCAATTCCCCGTGAATTTATCCCATCGGTAGAAAAGGGATTTGCTTCAGCCATGGTAAATGGTGTGTTAGCAGGATTCCCCCTACCCGATATGAAAGTTCGTTTAATTGACGGATCGTTCCACGCAGTCGATTCAGATGCATTATCTTTCGAGATTGCAGCTCGTTCGGCTTTTCGTGAAGCATTACCAAAATGTAAACCAGTGTTAATGGAGCCAATCATGAAAATTGAGGTATTAACTCCAGAAGAAAACATGGGTGACGTGATGGGTGACTTAAACCGTCGTCGTGGACAGTTACAAGGTATGGATACTCGTGCAGGTGCACAAGTAATTAAAGCCTTGGTGCCACTTTCTGAAATGTTTGGTTATGTAACCCAGTTACGTACCATTACTTCAGGCCGTGCAACGTCTACCATGGAGTTTGATCATTACGAACCAGCTCCAAAAAATGTACAAGATGAAGTAGTTGCCAAATCAAAAGGCAAAACAGCAAACGCATAATCATTTAAACCAAACCCTGCTAATAAATAGCTCTTAGTAGGGTTTTAAACAAATATAACATGAGCCAACGAATCAGAATTAAATTAAAATCGTACGATTACAATTTGGTTGATAAATCAGCCGAAAAAATTGTAAAAACTGTAAAACCTACGGGTGCAGTGGTAAGCGGTCCTATTCCCTTGCCATCAGAGAAAAAAATCTTTACCGTATTGCGTTCACCACACGTGAACAAAAAAGCACGTGAGCAGTTCCAGTTGTGCGCTTACAAACGTTTGTTAGATATTTATAGCTCTAACTCTAAAACGGTTGATGCCTTAATGAAATTAGAATTGCCTTCAGGTGTTGAAGTAGAAATCAAAGTCTGATAAATCGGTTTATCCGAATAGAAAAGCCATCCCAATCGGGGTGGCTTTTTTGTTAAGCACTTATTTTTAAAATATGATTTACGTGAAATCACACAATTCACTCATTTTTACTCTCTTTTTAAGCACTATTTTGTATAACTTTAAATTATTCAGTTTCTATATTATTTATCTCTTATAAAGTTAAAATAGCTGTAAACATGCATATGCTCAAATAAGTAAATGTTATACTTAACTAAGTAAGCCCCACTACCTAATGAAAAAACTCTATTTTGCCCTTTTAGTATTTTTGTCGGTTTTTACCGCCAATTCGGCTTTGGGGCAGAGTATAAGTATCAATTATTTTGACAGTGCGGCAAAATATGCACCGGGTTCTGGAGTGGCTTTACAGCTTGGCGTTACAGGTGTTTTTGATCGTACTAATAACCGTTTTGAACTTCAGCTTTCAGATGCCTCGGGTAGTTTCACAAATGCATTAACATTAACTAGCTTAGCTGAATTTTATACGTCAACCATTACCGGTGTACTGCCTACAACTTTGGTAGAGGGTAATTATAAACTACGGGTAATCGGTACTCATCCGAATACCATATCTGATACAACTGCATTTTTTCAAGTAGTTAGTGGTACTATTAGTGCAATACCTTCTATCAATTTTTCGGTCAAAAATCCAGATATATTGTGTCTAGAGCAGAAATATTTTGGATATCTCAATGCTAGTTCCACCGATAAATCGATAGAATTAGAGGCAACGATTCCAAATTATAGCACGGATAAATCTACGTATGATTTCAAAGCTGGCTTATTCGTGTTTTACCCTTCTTATCAAAAAATAAGTGATTTAACTATTTCAACTTTTGGATCTATAATAATACCTTCTGGTTTAAATGTTGGTAACTATTCAGTTGAAATTAAAAAGACAATTAAGGCTTCCGGGGTTAGTACAATTAACAGCTACATTTATCAGTTTAACACACAAAATACATCATTAGGAAACAATAGTTCTGAAAGTATATGTACTGGAAGTACTTACACTATGAATGTAAATATAGATGATATTAAAACAAACTATCCTGGCTCTTATTATAAATTCGACTTTGGTGATGGTACAATAGTATATAAAACCCATGCTGAATTGATTGATAGTGCAATATTGAGACATCAGTACATAACCGCCACGTGTGATGATGTTACGTATAATAAAAATGGTTCGTATATAGTCAAAGTTGATTTATTTAATAAAGGCATTGTTACCAATCCAGTTACTCCTAACACCTGTAATGTCTATAGTATTAATGGTGGTGGAAAGTCTGCAAACGTTAAGGTATCGGTTGCAGCTCAGGCTAATTTTACAGGTCCTAATAATGCATGTTTGAATTCTAGTGTTACATTCAATAATACTTCAATAGCTGGAAAGTTTAATACCACAACTGGATGTGGTAATGATTATTTAGTTTTGTGGAAAATCAAATATCCAAACTCGTCTGATTTCCAAACTATTCCTCCCGATTTTGGGTGGTATAATAATCCCAATAGAAATTTAGTAATACCTATAAATGAGCTTTATTTAGCGGGTGTTTATCAAATTAAACTTGAGGTATCGAACGTTTCCGGATGTAATATAGTCTCTTCGGTCATTAGAGAACTATGCGTGGAAAACCCAGCTGTTGCATCTTTTGATTTTCTATATGCTTCTCAGGTAGTACCAAATAATTCTACGATTTGCGTGAGTAGCAATGTGATTAATTTAAAGAATAAGTCCAATACCTTGGTTCCACCAAGTCCCTGTTCAAATGCTACTTATTTATGGACGGTTACTCCTTCTGCAGGTGTTACAATATCTAGTCCTACTGATATTGAACCATCACTTACCTTTAGCACTCCTGGTACCTATAATGTAAAACTGAGCGTAACCAATGTTTGTGGTACAGTAGATACGACTAAAACAATCACAATGGTCGGCCCACCCTCCATATCCAATTACAGCGGCACGGTTTCCTATTGCGATGCACTCCCTAAGCAAATTGATTTCGCCCCAACGTACAACGCCAATTTTGCTAAAGCTGCCGATTTAACGTATACCTGGACAGTGACCGGAACCGGCATAACCAGCGCCGATTATGAGTATACCGGTGGTACCACGGCTAGCTCTGCCAATCCGAAGATTATATTTAAAAAGTATGGTACTTATGCCGTTAAAGTAGTATTTACCAATGGCTGTGGTTCTGCTGAGGCCACTAAAACATATATTTTCAACCAGCCCCTTCAGGCTAGTATTACAGCAAATACTAGTGCTACAGATATTACCGTTTGTCCGAGTACGCCAATTAACCTCAATGCCCTGATTAACGGTCCTCCAGGTTATACGTATGTTTGGACAAAAACAGCTGGTGCAGGAAGCTTAAGTGCTAACAATATATTAAATCCTGTATACACCCCTTCTTTGGCTGATAATGGTCAGCAGATTACCTTTACGCTCACCGTCACCTATCCAGGTACTGTTCCTTCGCCTTGTACCTCTCCATTAACTAAAACCATTAAAGTAACTTATGTAGCCAATAATACGGCGGCAAATACAACCCTTGCCCGTTGTTCGGGCACCACCGTAGGTTTTACGCCGGTTTCTACTGTTAGTGGAAGTCAATTTACTTGGACCATTAAATCCATAGGCCCTAACATTACAGGTGCCAATGCTTCAGCAACTTTTGGGCCAGGCCCTATTAATGATGTATTGGTGAACACCGGTACAGCTATTGAAACTGTTGTTTACGAAATTAGTGCTAAAAGTGTGGGTGGTTGTGTTGGAACCTCCTTCACTTTAACTGTTACCGTTTATCCACCAATTACGGGTAATGTTATTTCAGCGAATCAAACTATTTGTGCCAATCAAATTCCAGCAGCACTCGGTCAAGATGCTTCTAGTACCCTTGGTGGTGGAAATTTAACTACATACTTGTATGCATGGGAGCAAAATGTAGGTGCTGGTCCATGGACGACTATTTCTGGTGCTACCAGTGCTGACTATCAGCCAGGTGCATTAACCAATACTATGATTTATAGACGTACTGTATGGTCGCCTGATTTACAAAGTTGTGTGAATGTGAGTAATGAAATTACGGTAACTGTAAATCCTTTGCCTATTGTTACCTTGGGTACAGTTACGGCGGTATGTAATTCAGAAACAAGCTTTTTATTACCCTACTCTGCTGCTCAAAACACGCCAACTAAATATTCTATTTCCGTGGGTATACCTGCTATGCCTGGTTTTGTACCCGTTGTAGACGCAGATTTAGGGACATCTCCCTTAAGCATTAGTATTCCATCGGGCCTGGCTCAAAACAACTACGTTTTTGTATTTACGGTAAAAAATGCCAATGGTTGTATTTCATCTAGTCAAACGTTTACTGTTCCTATTAAATCTCCACCTACACC
>JAIPAN010000047.1 GCA_021740025.1 Sphingobacteriaceae bacterium | reverse complement strand
AGGCTCTGAGAACTTTTATTTTTTCTCCCTGCTCTTTTTCAGAAAATACCGTTTTTTGAAGCTGATTTTTATTGTTAGCAATCACACTATTTGCCACCTCTACAATATTTTGGGTGGAGCGATAGTTCTGTTCCAGCTTAAATATCTTTAAATCGGGGTAATCTTTTTCAAAGTTTAAAATATTTTGAATGTTGGCCCCTCTAAAAGCGTAAATGCTTTGGGCATCATCACCTACCACACATATATTTTCGGTAATGGCTGCTAATTTTTTTACAATGAGGTATTGGGAAAAGTTGGTATCCTGGTACTCATCCACCATGATGTATTTAAACCTGTTTTGGTATTTGTATAACACATCTGGGTGTTCTTTTAGCAATACATTGGTTTTAAAAAGTAAATCATCAAAGTCCATTGCGCCAGCCTTAAAACAACGTTGTGTATAGGCTTGGTATATTTCTCCCAATTGCCCCCGTCCGCTTGCACGGTCTTCGCTTTGTATGTGTTCACTTTGCACATATTCAGCAGAAGAAATGAGGTTATTTTTGGCGTTTGAAATGCGATTGTGCACAAAGTTGGCATTGTAAAGTTTATCGTCGAGCTGTAATTCTTTAAGAATACTCCGAATTAAACTTTTGCTATCGTCGGTATCGTAAATGGTAAAATTTGTGGGGTAGCCAATTTTATCGGCCTCTACTCGTAATATTTTAGCAAAAACAGAGTGAAAAGTACCCATCCAACAATTTTTGGCTTCGGGGCCAACAACCTCAAATATGCGTTCTTGCATACTTTTGGCTGCTTTATTGGTAAAAGTAAGGACTAAAATGTTAAATGGATCTATCCCTTTTCTAATTAAATGCGCCACCCGATAGGTAATCACCCTAGTTTTTCCAGAGCCGGCACCGGCAACAATCATTACAGGCCCTTCGGTTTGCTCTACAGCTGCTTTTTGTGAGGGGTTTAGTCCGTTTAAATAATCCAAAATTGTTCAGGTTTATGAAAGCGCTAAATTAGGAAACGAGCCTCATACTTGATAGGAATGTTCAAAAGTTTACCACAACTCAATCATCGTAAAAAGGTTTGGCTTTGGGGTTAAGCAACAAGTCGTTAATTCGTTTAATTTTAATTTCTAATACCTCAACACAAATTTTTAAATTTCGAACCAATTCTTTGTGCGATATCATTTTTTCATCATCAAGCTCTATAATAGCTTTTAGCGTGCTCAAGGGGCCGCGGACATCGTGGGGTAGGTGTGTGCTTAGTTCGTTTATTTTTATAGCATTTATTTTATCGAGTTTAGATTTTTCATTGACCAAACCTTTTAAGTGTTTATTTATAACCAATAGCTGATTTTTCTGCGAATTAATTTCCTCATTTAAATAGAGAAGTTCTTCATTGTCTCTATTTTTTTGCCGTACACTTCTAATTAATAAAAAAAGGAGAAAAAGAAGCAATGCCGTAATTATGAGCGTAAAAACTAGAATGATGTTTTTCTTTTCTTGCTTTACTCTGTACAATTCGTTTTTCCGAATCAATTCATTTTTGTGCGATTGATCTACAATTAAATCGATTTTTGCAGTTTCATTTTTTCGGAAATTCACACTGTCTTGTTTGTATACGAGTTGTAAAAAATGTAATGCATTGCCGTAATTTTTGCGTTTAGATTCCAATTCATAATAGGTATGATTGAAATCATTAACCATTTTCTCATCATGGGTTTCATTGGCTAGGCGCATGCCTTCTACGAGGTATTTTTCTGCTGCAGGGTAATTGTTCTTCGCAATGTATACGCTTGCTAAACTCAGGTTAATACTGGCTATAGATTCGCTCAGGTCCTCTTCTTTAGCCAATTTATATGCTTTCACTAAAAAATTTTCAGCCTGATCAAACATACTCCGGTCTAAAAAAATCTTCCCGCAATTTTGTAAACTATGTACAATGCCGGTTTTGTCGCCCACTGCCGAAAACATTTTTTCTGCTTTGATGTAATCATCTAATGCTTGTACGTGGCGTTTTGTTCGGAGATGTATCGTGCCAATATTTAAGTATAAATTGGCTAGAAGTCCCGTATCCTTTAGTGGAGTTGCAAGCTTTAGTGCTTTATTATAATACTCCATTGCTCTTTTGTAGTCCGTCTGAGAATACAGCCCACCTATATTGTTTAATACTTTTGCTTGCCCAGCTTTATTTTTGCTTGCTACAAAAAGCTGTAGTGACTTTAAGTAGTAGCTGATACTTTTTTCTGTTTCAAACAAATAATAGGTTGCTAAACCCATCATGCGGTAGGCTTCGGCTTCTCCTTTGGTATAATGCAGTTGTTTTGCCAAGGCCAATGCTTGTTTTGCCCCTACGAGACTCAGTTTCGAATTCTTTAGCCTATTCGTAAAGGCACGTTTGTTTAGTGTATCTACCACGCTGCTATCTGCAGAATTGGTAGTCATTTGAACGGCACGGGCATGAGGTAGTCCAACACCCCATATTGCGCAAAAGATAGCTGCTATCTGTACTGCGGATTTAATTTTTTGAATCATTTTGGAAAAATAATTATTCTATGAATAAATTAATTATCTACTTACAACAATTATAAGAAATATTTCCAACATTATTTCACCAAATAATAATTTAATTCTTTTTAATAAAAATTATTTAGCTGACAATCAAATAATTATAACTAATCGGTAATAAAATTAACTCTATATAGTTATTATTGTATATATTTGATAATAATATAACTAATAATTAAAAATTCACTTTAAAATTAAATTCTCATGAAAAAAATCTTACTTTCTCTAATGGTTCTAGGATTCATTGGAATGGTTTCCTGCAAAAAAGACAATAGTGTACAGCCCACAAAATCGAACAACTCCACCTTAACCAATGGGGGTGACAAGCGTGATGTAGGTATGGGTGATTAATGCCTCTACCTATTTCATTGATGCGAAAACGAGGGTAATGTATTATCCTCGTTTTTTATTTGTTCAAAGCGCTAGCTAGCATCTATATTCTACCGAGCTATTTAATATATTTGTGCTAAACAATAGCTTATGCAAACTATAAAGAACTACGTTGCCCAGAATAAACAACGCTTTTTAGACGAATTATTCGAATTATTGCGCTTCCCATCTGTTAGTGCAGACCCTGCGTATAAAACAGAAGTATTAAAAACCGCCGACTTTGTGGCTCAAAAGCTTACAGATGCCGGTGCCGATAAAGTAGAAGTTTGCCCCACAGCGGGTTACCCCATTGTGTATGGCGAAAAAATAATAGATTCGGCGAAACCTACCGTATTGGTATATGGCCATTACGATGTGCAACCTGCCGATCCCTTGGAATTGTGGCATACACCACCCTTTGAACCTACACTTCGTGATGAGAAAATTTACGCACGTGGTGCTTGTGATGATAAAGGGCAATTTTACATGCATGTAAAAGCATTTGAACTGATGATGCAAACGGATACCCTTCCCTGCAATATTAAGTTCATGATAGAGGGCGAAGAAGAGGTAGGTTCTAATAATTTAGGTCTATTTGTACAAGCCAATAAACAGAAATTAAAATCGGATGTCGTGCTCATTTCTGATACCTCGATGTTGAGCATGGAAAACCCCTCATTGGAAACAGGATTGAGAGGTTTATCTTATTTAGAAGTGGAGGTGGTAGGCCCTAATCGCGATTTGCATTCGGGGGTATACGGTGGTGCTGTAGCCAACCCAGCTACTATTTTGTGCCAACTCATTGCCTCTTTACACGATGAGCACAATCACATCACTATACCTGGCTTTTACGACGATGTTTTGCCCTTAAGCGAAGCCGATAGAGCAGCTTTAAATAAGGCACCATTTGATTTAGAGGATTATAAAAAGGACCTTGGTGTAAACGATGTGTGGGGCGAAAAAGGCTATACCACCTTAGAACGTACCGGTACTCGGCCAACCCTTGAAGTAAATGGTATTTGGGGTGGTTACACCGGCGAAGGCGCCAAAACCGTTTTGCCCTCTAAGGCTTCCGCAAAAATTTCGATGCGTTTGGTGCCAAACCAACAATCTGATAAAATAACACAATTATTTACTGAGCATTTCCAAAAAATTGCACCGGCTTACGTAAAGGTTAAAGTGAGTGCTCACCACGGTGGCGAACCAGTAGTAACCCCAACCGATAGCGTGGCCTACCGTGCAGCTCAAAAAGCCATTAGCGAATCATTCGGTAAGGAACCAATTCCAACCCGAGGTGGAGGCAGTATTCCAATTGTGGCTTTGTTTGAAAAAGAATTGGGCATTAAAACCGTATTGATGGGTTTTGGTTTAGATAGCGATAACCTGCATTCACCCAACGAAAAATACGATTTGGCCAATTATTACAAAGGCATTGAAACTATCCCCTTGTTTCATAAATATTTTGCTGAATTGAGTAAATAAGTATGCCCAATTCGCTTATTCACGAAACGTCGCCGTACTTACTGCAGCATGCGCATAATCCGGTTGATTGGTACCCTTGGGGTGCCGAGGCTTTGGATAAAGTGAAGGCAGAAAATAAACTTATTTTGGTGAGCATAGGCTATTCCGCCTGCCATTGGTGCCATGTAATGGAGCACGAAAGTTTTGAAGATGAGGCAGTAGCCAACATCATGAACGAACATTTTGTGTGCATCAAAATTGACCGAGAGGAGCGACCAGATATAGATCAAATTTACATGTTGGCTGTGCAACTGATGACCGGATCTGGCGGTTGGCCATTAAGTTGCATTTGCTTGCCCGATCAACGACCCATTTATGGTGGTACCTATTTCAAAAAAGAAGATTGGAAAAAGCTCTTGCTTAATTTAGCTTCCTTTTGGGCTGAAAAGCCTAGTGAAGCTTATGCCTACGCCGATAAATTGACCGAAGGCATCCGCGAAAGCGAAAAAATAGCTTTTTTATCGGAGCAAAAAATATATAGCCAAGAAGATCTCAATGAAATTTATGAACCTTGGGCTAATCAATTCGATTGGACCGAAGGAGGGTACACCCGTGCACCTAAATTTCCGCTACCCAGCAATTGGGTTTTTATGCTTCGGTATGCCAAGCTAATGGGCAACGAACAAGCCGATGCCATAACACATTTTACCTTGCAAAAAATGGCCTTTGGTGGCATTTACGACCAACTTGGTGGAGGCTTTGCCCGCTATTCGGTAGATGCCGAATGGCATGTGCCACATTTCGAGAAAATGCTGTACGACAATGCGCAATTGGTGAGTTTATATGCCGAAGCTTATCAGCAAGAACCTTTAGAACTTTACCGACAGGTGGTGTACGAAACCATTGATTGGCTAGCTAGAGAACTAAGCGATGAAAACGGTGGGTTTTACTCGGCTTTAGATGCCGATAGCGAAGGGATAGAAGGAAAGTTTTACACCTTTACCAAAGCAGAAATTGATGCACTTTTGGCCGATGAATCGCCCTTGTTTTGTGCCTATTATAACTTTAGGGAAGAAGGCAATTGGGCCGAAGAGCACACGAATATTTTGTGCCGAAAACAATCGGATGTACACATAGCCAAGGCATTTAATCTAAGTGTGGAAGAACTTCATGCACGTTTAGAAACAGCCAAGAAAAAAGTATTCGAATACCGCGAAAAACGTATACGTCCGGGATTAGATGATAAAATTTTAACCGCCTGGAATGGCTTAACTTTAAAGGCATTAACCGATGCCTACAGGGTATTTGATGAAGAGCGATTTTTACAAATGGCTCTTAAAAATGCGGATTTTATATTAAAAAATATGCGGGCTTCCGATGGTGCTTTATACCGCAACTTTAAAGCAGGAAAAGCTACCATTACCGCCTTTTTAGACGATTATGCTTTGCTCATAGAAGCACTCATTGCCTTGTATGAAACCACGTTTGATGAGCAGTGGTTGATTCAAGCTAAAGACTTAACCGACCATGTGGTGGCTCACTTTTACGATGAAGCCAGCGGTATGTTTTTCTATACTTCCGATACCGGCGAAACCTTAATTGCCCGCAAACACGAAATTATGGACAACGTAATTCCAAGTGCGAATTCGGTAATGGCCCATAATTTGGTAAAACTTGGCAAGCTCTATCAAAACAAGGTGTATCTAGAGCTTTCGGCACAAATGTTACGCAATGTGCATCCGCAGATAAAAAATTACGGCTCCGCCTATTCTAATTGGGCTAATTTGCTCTTAAACGAAGTTTTTGGCGTTTATGAATTAGCCATTACCGGGCCAGATAGTTTGCAAAAGCGTCAAGAGATTGACAAATTTCACATTCCTAATAAAATTTTATTGGGAGGGAGCAAAGGAAGTTTACCTTTGCTGCAGGATAAGTGGGGCACGCAAACCAGAATTTTTGTTTGCCACAACAACACCTGCCAACTTCCGGTAACGGCGGTTGCCGAAGCCATACCATACATTCATTAACCACTGAGACTTGTAGGTCTCCCAATTTTTTAAAAAATGACGATTAAACCAAACAGCGTAGTTGCCCTTACCTACGAATTGCACACCACTGAAAACGGCGAAAAAGTATTTGTAGAAAAAGCTACAGAAGAAAACCCATTGGTATTTTTATACGGTGTGGGCATGATGCTTCCAAAATTTGAAGAATATTTAAACGGATTGGCAGCCGGAGCCACGTATGGTTTCGAACTTTCTGCTGCCGATGGCTATGGCGAAAAAGATCCTTCGGCTGTTACTGAATTGCCATTAGATATGTTTGGCGATATGGAAAAGCCAGCAGTTGGTGCTATTTTGCCTTTGCAAGATAACCAAGGTAACCAGTTTAGAGCTGTAGTTACCGCTATTAGCGAAACTGTGGTTACTGTAGATTTAAACCACCCAATGGCTGGTAAAGATTTACATTTTACAGGTACTATTGTTGCTGTAAGAGAAGCTACTGCCGATGAGTTGGCACACGGACATGCGCATGGCATTGATGGCAAAGCAGGTCACTAATAAGTTAGTATTCCTTAACAAAAAAGCCCCGATGTTTCTCGGGGCTTTTTTTATTTGTACATCGCTTTGCGTTGTTCTTTAATAACATCGCTGGCTATGTATTCGTCGTAAGGCATGAGTTTATCAATAATGCCTTTTGGTGTAATTTCAATAATGCGGTTGGCTACAGTTTGCGTTAATTCATGATCTCGTGAAGTAAATAAAATGGTGCCTTTGAAATCGTCCATGCCGTTGTTTAATGCGGTAATAGATTCCAAATCTAAGTGGTTGGTTGGTTCGTCAAACAACAACAGGTTGGCTTGTTGCAACATCATACGAGAAAACATACAACGCATTTTTTCTCCTCCAGATAATACCGAACATTTTTTCAATACTTCTTCGCCAGAGAAGAGCATACGGCCTAAAAAGCTACGTATAAACTGTTCGTCTTTTTCGCCTTCTGAATATTCACGCAACCAATCAATTAGGTTTTCGTCTTTTCCTGCAAAATAGTCGGAGTTATCGTTCGGAATTTCACCCACGTTAATCGTAACTCCCCATTTAAATTCGCCGCTAAAATCGCTATCACGACCGGCTAATATTTGGTAGAATGCTGTGGTGG
>JAIPAN010000046.1 GCA_021740025.1 Sphingobacteriaceae bacterium | reverse complement strand
CCATCGCCGCCGCCATACACGGCAATAGAGCTTATACCTGCAAAATAGGCCAAGCCTTCTACTTGCTGATCTATTTGCTGAGCCAACTCTCTAGTGGGCGCCAAAATGAGTGTATTGATGTATTTTTTTTCTGTTTGTGCAATGTGATGCAAAATAGGCAACAAATAGGAAGCCGTTTTACCCGTTCCTGTTTGAGCGCAGGCAATTAAATCTTTATGTTGCAACACCAATGGAATGGCTTGGGCTTGTATGGGAGTTGGATTTTTATAACCCATGCTTTGCAAGCCTTCTTGTACTTCGGGGGCAAACTGAAAATCGGAGAATGTCAAAATAAGGTATTCAGATTAAAATGGACTCAAATATAGGTGAAATTAACCGAATACCTGGCCATTTGCTACACCCCTAGTGTTAAGCATAAGCTGTGGTTATCCACAAACGCCAATTTCTCCACAAGCTAGCAGATAATTAAAAAAAGGCGTAGATTTGAATCCCGTACAAATAGATTCTTTTTAGCCCTTTAAGGCTCGATTAATCGACAAACTAAATAACATGACTAAATACATTTTTGTTACGGGAGGCGTTACCTCATCGTTAGGTAAAGGCATTATTTCTGCTTCGTTGGCCAAACTTTTACAAGCCCGTGGTTACCGTGTAACCATCCAAAAGTTCGACCCTTATATAAACATTGATCCCGGAACATTAAACCCTTACGAACATGGCGAATGCTATGTTACTGAAGACGGTGCCGAAACCGATTTGGATTTAGGCCATTACGAGCGTTTTTTAAACGTGCCTACTTCTCAGGCAAATAACATTACTACCGGACGTATTTATCAAAATGTAATAAATAATGAGCGAGAAGGAGCTTATTTAGGCAAAACCGTACAGGTTATACCACACATAACCGATGAGATTAAACGAAATATGCGTTTGTTAGGTGAAAGCGGAAATTTTGATGTGGTAATAACCGAACTAGGTGGAACAGTGGGCGATATCGAATCATTGCCTTACGTAGAAGCTGTGCGTCAATTAAGATGGGAATTAGGTCACCAAGATGCATTGGTTATCCACTTAACCCTAGTACCTTATTTGGCTGCTGCTGGCGAATTAAAAACAAAACCTACACAACACTCCGTTAAAACCTTACTAGAATATGGGGTGCAACCCGATATTTTAGTTTGCCGAACCGAACATCATATATCTGCTGACATACGTCGTAAAATTGCACTTTTTTGCAACGTAGATACCAATGCCGTAATCGAATCTATAGATGCCAGCACCATTTACGATGTGCCATTATTGATGCGCAAAGAAAATTTAGATGGGATTGTGTTAAAAAAATTAAAACTATCTGCTAAGGTTGAGCCGAATTTAGATAGTTGGAAAGATTTCTTAGATCGCCTAAAAAACCCAACAAATGAAGTAAATATTGGCTTAGTGGGTAAATATGTAGAATTACCAGATGCTTACAAGTCTATTTCTGAAGCATTTATACATGCAGGAGCAAAAAATGATTGTAAGGTGCATGTGAAATACATACCATCCGAAAGTTTAACAAAAGACAATGCCGTTCAGAAACTTAAAGGCCTAGATGGTGTTTTAGTTGCTCCGGGCTTCGGCAGTCGTGGTATTGAAGGTAAAATCGAAGCTATAAAGTTCATCCGAGAAAATAAAATTCCTTTTTTTGGTATTTGCTTAGGTATGCAATGTGCCGTAATAGAGTTCGGAAGAAACGTATTGGGTCTAAAAGATGCACACAGCACCGAAATGAACGAAAACACGAAAGATGCCGTGATTTCAATGATGGAAGAACAAATGAAAATAAAAAATAAAGGTGGCACCATGCGCTTGGGTGCCTACGCTTGTGAACTAAAAAAGGGTTCCAAAGCAGCTGCTATTTACGGTAAAACGAAAATATCGGAACGCCACCGCCACCGCTACGAGTTTAATAATACGTATTTGGCTAGCTACGAGAAAGCTGGAATGATAGCTTCGGGCATTAATCCGGACAACAATTTGGTGGAAGTGGTAGAACTTAATAATCACCCATTTTTTGTGGCTGTACAATTCCATCCCGAATTAAAATCAACTGTTGCGAATCCGCATCCGCTTTTTGTTAACTTTGTTGCCGCTTCCATGGCCCATAGCCATAAGAAGTAAGAAGAAGAACATTATAATTTATGGATAAAAATACATTTTGGGGTCTGTTCTTGATCCTTGTCATTTTGGTCGGTTCAACCTTCCTGATGAAACCTTCTGATGAAGAGTTAAAAAAAGAACAATTGGTGCAAGATTCTATTGCACGGGCTACACAGGTTACCCAAAAAAGTACGAAAGCAACACCATTACCTACTCGTGCCAAAGCACAAGTTGCAGATACAACAAGCTTTAAAGGCCCATTTTCAGCCCTACAAAAAGGCGATAATACTCCTATTATACTCGAAAACGAAAACATTAAAGTAACCATTAGCCCTAAAGGTGGTAGAGTAAGTTCGGTTGAATTAAAAAAGTTTAAAACCTACCAAGGTAAACCACTTATTCAATTTGAAGGCGATGCCAATAAATTTGGTTTCTTACTTCGTAATGAGGGTTCGTTTATCTCAACCAACGATTTATACTTCAGTAAAATGAACGCTGAAGCGAATCAAGTTGTATTTCGTTTACAAAACCAAGACGCAAGTTTTGTTGAATACCTTTATACCTTGCCAGCAAATAGCTACAAAGTTGAACTAACCATCAAAACAACTGGTATGGAGAAACATACCAGCAATCCTCAAAAAATTGAGCTGAATTGGGAAACTGTTTTAAAACAGAAAGAAAAAGACTTGGCTAGTGAACAACGTTACTCTACAGTTTATTTTAAACCAGTAGCTGATGATGTAGACCATTTAAGTGTAAGTGAAGACGAAAATAAAGAATTATCGGAAGGCAAAACCCAGTGGGTATCGTTTAAACAACACTTCTTTTCCAATGCCTTAATTGCAAAAAATGGGTTTGATAAAGGGAAAATAGCTGTAACTACCCAAACAAGCGCCGAATTGGTTAAAGGATACAAAGCCACCTTAGAAATGCCTTTGAAGGCAAATACAGAAAATAGCTTTCCACTAGAATTTTACTTTGGTCCTAATGAATTTAGTACGCTAAAAACTCAGGGATACGAGCTTGAAAAGCAAATTGATTTAGGTTGGGGACCTTTAAAATACATCAACCGCTATGTGGTAATACCTGTATTTAGCTTTTTATCTAGCTTTAATTGGGGTTATGGTTTGATTATTTTAGTGCTCACTATACTCTTAAAAGTAGTGCTATTCCCGCTCACGTATAAGTCTTACTTATCTATGGCTAAAATGCGTGTATTAAAGCCTGAAATGGACGATATTAAAGCTAAGGTGGGAGAAGATAATGCTACCCTATTGCAACAAGAATACCTCAAATTATATAAGAAAGCAGGTGTAAATCCGTTGGGTGGGTGTTTACCCATGTTATTGCAATTGCCCATTATTATGGCATTCTTTTTCTTCTTTCCTAACTTATTTGAGTTGCGTCAGCAGAGTTTCTTATGGATGACTGATTTATCTACCTACGATGCGTTTTTTAATTTTGGGTTTAACATTCCGTTTTTAGGAAGCCACCTCAGTTTAATGTGTATTTTAATGACCATTTCTACGCTTATTTATACCTATTTTAACAACCAAGTAAGTGGAGCTACCGGACAAATGAAATACATCGGATACATCACTCCCATTATTTTCTTTGGTGTATTAAATAGTTACCCATCGGGCTTAAACTATTACTATTTTTTGGCGAACATGTTAACCTTTGGTCAGCAATACATGATTAAATTGTTTGTTGATGATGAAAAAATTCATGCTAAAATTCAAGAAAACAAGAAAAAACCTGAGGCAGCAAAAGATAAAAAATCTAAATTTCAGCAGCGCATGGAAGATTATATGCGCCAACAACAGCAGAAAGGAAAAAAATAAGTTTCAACTGATATAAATAAAAATGCCCCGAGAAACTCTCGGGCCATTTTTTGTACCCCCAACAGGATTCGAACCTGTGACCGACGGTTTAGAAAACCGTTGCTCTATCCAGCTGAGCTATGGAGGCAACAGTTACAAAAGTAAAAAAAGCTTCTAAATATTATTGAAAAAGCTTTTAAAAAAAAACCCCGAGAAATTCTCGGGGTTTTTTTGTCGGGGTGGCAGGATTCGAACCTACGACCTCCTGGTCCCAAACCAGGCGCGATACCGGGCTACGCTACACCCCGAGTCTTCTTTCGAAGGGACTGCAAACTTAGCATTTTTGCAGCTCATAGACAAATAAAAAGTATTATTTATCAATGTTGGCGGAGAGGGCGGGATTCGAACCCGCGGTACCGTTGCCAGTACGACAGTTTAGCAAACTGTTCCTTTCGGCCACTCAGGCACCTCTCCTATTTGATATTTTAAGGAGTGCAAATATAGCAATTCGAAGATGTCTTCAAAAATAAAAGTATTACAAGTTTGAAAACTAGGTTCTCGACTTCGTATTTTGTATTTTTATATATATTGCAAACTTAAATTTCTTTCAATTATGTATGAAGTTGTTATTGTTTCGGCTGCTAGAACCCCTATTGGTAGTTTTGGAGGTAGTTTATCTTCTTTATCGGCAAGTCAGTTGGGTGCTGTAGCCATAAAAGCTGCTGTAGAGCGTGCTGGTATACATGCCAGCCAAGTACAGGAAGTTTATATGGGGAATGTTTTATCGGCAAATCTGGGGCAGGCACCTGCTACCCAAGCTGCTAAATTTGCCGGTTTAGCAGATATTCCTGCAACAACCATTAATAAAGTTTGTGCTTCTGGAACCAAAGCGATTATGTTGGCCGCTCAGAGTATTGCTTTGGGCGAAAATGATGTGGTGGTTGCCGGCGGTATGGAAAGCATGAGCAATGTGCCTTATTATTTAGATAAAGCAAGAACGGGATACCGTTTAGGCAATGGAGAATTGCTAGATGGCTTGGTAAAAGATGGACTTTGGGATGTATACAATAATTTCCACATGGGCGTTGCTGCAGAGCTTTGTGCTAGCGAATGTGGTATTGACCGAGCTGAACAAGATGCTTTTGCTATACAATCGTATACCCGCTCACAAGAAGCACAAAAAAGCGGCAAATTTGACCAAGAAATTAGTGCTGTAGAGCTAAAAGATAGAAAAGGAGAATCGGTATGGATTAGTACCGATGAAGAACCAAAATCTGTAAATTTTGATAAAATCCCCACACTAAAACCTGTATTTAAAAAAGATGGAACGGTTACTGCTGCCAATGCTTCTACCTTAAATGATGGTGCAGCTGCATTGGTTTTAATGAGCAGTGGCAAAGCAAAAGAATTAGGCTTAAAACCTTTGGCTAAAATTTTAGCCTATGCAGATGCACAGCAAGCACCTGAGTGGTTTACAACTGCCCCATCTAAAGCCATTCCTTTGGCCCTAAAACGTGCCGGTTTAACGAGCACCGATGTAGATTATTTCGAAATAAATGAAGCTTTTTCTGTTGTTGCCTTGGCCAACAACAAAGAAATGAAGCTTGATAACAATAAAGTAAACGTGAATGGTGGTGCAGTAGCGCTTGGGCATCCACTTGGGGCTTCGGGCGCACGCATTGTAGTGACATTATTACATGTTTTAAGCCAGAAAAATGCTAAAATTGGTGTTGCAGGAATTTGCAATGGCGGTGGTGGAGCCAGCGCTATAGTAATAGAACGTTTGTAAGCAAATGAAAAAACTAGTTATTTATTGTTTCTTAAGTATGCTTACCGTACGGTCTGTGGCACAACACAGTCACGAACCTACACTTGTTTCGCACTTACCTGCTTTTCAAGACAGTTTACTATCCTTGAGCAAACAATTTATTAATAATGTATCGGAGCCTGAACGCTACAATGCCAATTACCAATTTATTAAAACATTGGTAGAAGCATTAAAAGAGCCCAAATCCTTCTATTTTGAATTTGATTCTTTAAAAACAATTTCCATCGTAAATGCACCCGATAAAAAGTTTAGAATTTTCACCTGGCATGTATTAAATGACGATGGTTCTTACCGCTTTTACGGTACCATTCAACTAAATACCAGCGATGGAAAACTAAAACTTTTTCCACTGAGTGATCATAGTGCATTTATCCAAAACCCAGCTACTCAAGAGTTGAAAACCGAAGAATGGTTTGCGGCTCAGTACTACCAAGTAATAGAAGTTAATCAAACCACTGCCAACCCTTACTATGTGTTATTAGGATGGAAAGGAAAGAATACCAATACCACGCAAAAAGTAATAGAAGTGCTCCGATTTGTAAATGGAATTCCTTACTTTGGTTTTGCTGTATTCGATGGAAACACACAATACGCAGGAAATAAACGGATTATTTTTGAGTATTCGAGAGAAGTTTCTATGTATTTAAAATACGATTACACAAAAGAACAGCTTGTTTTTGATCATTTAGCACCCATAAACTCAGAATTTAAAAACGATTTTTCTAAATACGGACCGGACATGACCTACGATGCTTTTCAAGTAAGTAAAGGCCGTTTAAAATTCCAATCGAATTTAATGTTGAATAATGTGCCATCAGACAAAGACGACTTGTTTAACGACCCTAAAAAACTAAAACAAAATACCCAACCCATTCGTAAATATTAACCTTAATAATAAACATGAAAAAAATCTTAATTCTGCTTTTAATTAGCACCAGCGTTTTTGGACAAAGCAAAAAATCGTTTACCCTCGAGGACGTCTTTAAAAAAGGTACGTTTAGTACAAAAGGCATGCGTGGCTTAAGCAGCATGAAAGACGGAAACACCTACCTTACTGTAGAAACCGACGAGAAAACCAAAGTACGCTATGTAGCAAAAAACAACTACTTAGATGGCAAACAAAACAGCATTTTGTTTAAAGAAACTGATTTAGTGTTTAAAGGCGATACCTTGCCTATTAGCACCGATTTCAACGATTCTGAAACAAAAGTATTGATTCCAGTGGACGAAGAAGCCATTTACCGTCGCTCATCTAAAGCAAACTATTTTGTATACGATTTGTTGACTAAAAAAATTACCGAGGTATCGGGCAATGGAAAACAGCTTTTTGCTACGTTTTCGCCGGATGGAAATAGTGTAGCTTTTGTGCGTGACAATAACTTGTTCGTAAAAAACCTAGTAAATGGTGAAGAAAAACAATTAACAAACGATGGAAAAAACAATGAAGTAATTAATGGTCGCTCAGATTGGGTGTATGAAGAAGAATTTTCATTTGCTCAAGCATTTTATTGGAGTCCCGATGGTAAAAAAATTGCTTTTTACAAGTTTAATGAAAAAGAAGTGCCCGAAATCAGTATGACCATGTTCGATGGCTTATACCCTAGCGAATACAAATACAAATACCCCAAACCAGGTGAGAAAAATGCAATCGTGAGTATTCACGTGTATGATTTACCGTCATCAAGTGATAAAACTATAGATATTGGCACAGAAACAGATCAATATATACCTCGTATCCGCTGGACACAGGATGCAAATACCGTTTGTGTATTGCGCATGAACAGACATCAAAATAAAGTAGAATACCTATTAGCAAATGCCAGTACAGGTGCTACTAAAACAATGATGACTGAAACCGATAAATATTATGTAGACATTGAAAAAGAACAGTTAACCTTCTTAAACA
>JAIPAN010000045.1 GCA_021740025.1 Sphingobacteriaceae bacterium | reverse complement strand
CATGGCACTTTCTGGCCCAATCGATTTCTCTGCAGGAAAAATTTTCCGAATGAAAGTATGGTCG
This sequence comes from Sphingobacteriaceae bacterium, assembly GCA_021740025.1. The sequence goes on along the minus strand of JAIPAN010000045.1, from coordinate 7,728 downwards.
CCACGAGTGGGTGCTTCTGTATTGTTAAAAGTTGAAGGCGGCGGTTTAAACTATGAAAAAACTGTTGCTACTACCGTAGCTAATGAGTGGGAAGACCTAGTATTTGATTATACCAACATTCCGGCAGGTAATTATACTACGCTCGTGTTTATTTTCGATAACGGAACCATGGGAGACGGTAGCTCAAACTTTACCTTCTATATGGATGACATCCGTTTACAAAGCCAAATAGGTCAATCCTTACCTATCAACTTCCAATCTACTCTGACAAATTATTTTCTAGATAGTTTTGGAGGTGCGGCTGCATCGGTTGAAAACAACCCAGATGTAAGTGGTATAAACACCAGTTCTAAAGTTGGGAAAGCCATTAAAGGAAATGAATGCTGGTCTGGTACTTCATTGCCATTAGAGTATCCAATTTTCAACTTTACTCAAAAAGTGGTAAAAATGAAAGTATGGTCTCCTGCTGTTGGTAAAACCGTGAAATTTAAATTCGATTACGGCTTGGGCGACGGAAGTGGGATAGAAGTAGATGCCGTAACCACTGTAGCCAATGCTTGGGAAGAACTCACCTTCGATTTCACCAGCCAAAATCCAACTAACCCACTTAAGGTGGCGGCAGTTTTCTTCGATTTTAACTGCGGCGGCGGACATGTTCCCGGCAGTATTTATTATTTCGATGATATTACTCTTAATTAACAGATAAAACGAATTAGATTATGAAAACAATCGTAAAATCATTCATTCTTTGTGCAATCGGGTGCATCACGTTATTTAGCGCCTGCAAAAAAGAAGAATATAACTTTGGTGATTTAAAATCACCTACCGCTTTAGCTTTAAACACCAGTTTACAGGGCTATAGTGTTTCTAAACCTACTGGCGATGGATCTGGAAATGTTACCATCAACTTAGCCGCTGATAATGTTATTAATTTTAAAGTTAATTTTGGCGATGGGCAAGTAAAAATGCTATCTCCCGGCAGCCATGTGCACAAATACGCCTTACCCGGCACTTTTGATTATGTAATTACGGCTACCGCAAACGGTACTGGTGGAAACGTATCAACCATAACTAAAAAGATAACGGTATTAACCTTATTCGACATTCCGGCTAACATTATGACTTCCTTAACAGGAGGAACCTCCAAAATCTGGGTAGCCGATAAAGATGCACCAGCACATTTTGGTATTGGTCCTGCTGGTTCTTTCTATCCAGAATGGTATGCTGCAGGCCCCAATTCCAGAACGGCTCCTGAGTATAATGACGAACTTAGTTTTACCAAAACAGGAGCTAATTCTATTTCCTTTGTATTGGATAATAAAGGAGATACCTTTATTGTACCCGATTATGCTGGTTATTATGGCTTAGGTGGTGGTATAAATAGCTTCGATAGCTCAGGTACCAAAACCTTAGCTTTTTCTGATGCAACTTCTGCTTCCACTTCTGCAAATTCAACCCGAGTACAATTTATGGTACCTGACCATGGTTTATTAAGTTGGGGGGTAGGTGCAAATACATATGAAATTTTGTCGATAACAAATACCAACATGTTTGTTCGCAGTGTAGGTGCTGATGGAAATGCCTGGTATCAGAAATTTAAAGTAAAATAGGAATGTCGTATTCAAAAAAACTAATCGCATTTCTTTTATTTTCATGTTTTTTTATGGCTTGTAGCAAGGCCGGGGCCGATAGTGCTAAACCATCAGGCCCCGCCAATTTGCAAGTAGTTACGCAGGTAAGTACCGATGGTAGTGGCAACGTAAGCTTTACCGCCACAGCTAGCAATGCGGCCTCATACGGTTTTGTTTTTGGCGATGGTGTTACCCGAACCGAACCAACAGGCATAATAACCCATAAGTATAGCCTTTCTGGTACCAATACCTTTAGTGTGGTGGTAAGTGCCACCAGTAGCAACGGACAATCTGTTTCTAAAACCATTTCAGTTTCGGTTACGGTAGTTCCCGGCGCTCCAACCTTATATTGGGCAGAAGAATTTGATGTAAACGGTGCACCTAGTACAGCTACTTGGGGTTACGATTTGGGTAACGGCCAAGGTGGTTGGGGCAATCAAGAATTACAATATTATACCCAAAACAGCAGCAATGTGGTGGTAAGTGGCGGCACGCTTAAAATTACAGCCAAACGTGAAAACTCAAATGGTTTCGCTTTTACCTCTACCCGTTTATTATCAAAAGGAAAGTTTTCGGTAAAATATGGCCGTATAGATATTCGTGCAAAATTGCCTGTAGGTGGGGGTACTTGGCCAGCATTGTGGATGTTGGGCAATAATATTGATGCAGTGGGTTGGCCAAATTGTGGAGAAATTGATATTATGGAGCATAAAGGAAACGATCAAAATCGGATACATGGAACACTCCATTACCCAGGTCGTTTTGGTGGTAACCCCGATGGCTCTACCCGCGTTATCAGTAATGCATCAACCGAATTCCATGTATATAGTGTAGATTGGTCTGCTACTAATATCAGAATTTATGTGGATGATCAATTGATACATACCGTCGCCAATTCCAATTCTTTGCCCTTTAATCAAGAGTTTTTCCTGATTTTAAATGTGGCTATGGGCGGTACTTTTGGTGGTACTGTAGATCCGTCTTTTACTAGCTCCACCATGGAGGTTGATTACATTCGTATTTATAAATAATAAGGACTTTCTTTTCATGCATTTGCACCTTTAAAGGTGCAAATGCATGTTTTTATAACTTCATTTATGAAAAACCTATTCTACATTTGTTTCGCTTTTCTCTTTTTTACATTTAGTAATGGTGTATTTGCACAGCAGCAGGTAGTAGCCGACCCCGTTGAAACCAAAGTAAAAGCTTTGTTAGCCAAAATGACTTTGGATGAAAAAATTGGACAAATGAATCAGTACAATGGTTTTTATGAAGCAACGGGACCGGCACCCAAAGATGGCAGTGCTAAACTCAAATATGATCATTTAAAAAGCGGCCTAGTTGGTGCTGTATTAAATGTTCGCGGTGTTGCCGAAGTACGTAAATTACAGGAAATTGCCGTAAAGCAAACCCGTTTAGGCATTCCATTACTATTTGGCTCGGATGTTATTCACGGGTATAAAACCCTCTCTCCAATTCCCTTGGCCGAAGCAGCCAGTTGGGATTTACAAGCCATTGAACAATCGGCCCGAATGGCTGCCGAAGAAGCCAGTGCCGTTGGTGTAAATTGGACTTTTGCACCCATGGTTGATATTACCCGCGATGCCCGTTGGGGCAGGGTAATGGAAGGTTCTGGAGAAGATCCGCATTTAGGTTCGCTTATAGCCCAGGCTAGAGTTAGGGGCTTTCAAGGAAAATCCTTAGCAGATAAAACATCTATTGCAGCCTGTGCCAAGCATTTTGCTGCCTATGGATTTGCTGAATCTGGCAAAGACTACAATACCGTAGATATAGGCACTTATACTTTGTACAATACCATATTACCACCCTTTAAGGCAGCTTCCGATGCGGGAATTGCTACGTTTATGAATTCGTTTAATGTGATTAATGGTGTTCCCTCCACTGCCAATAGATTTTTACAAAGAGATATCCTTAAAAATGCATGGGGCTTTAAAGGCTTTGTGGTTTCCGATTGGGGCTCGGGCTTAGAAATGATTGACCACGGCTTTGCCACAGATTTAAAACAGGTTACCGAACTTTCTGCCAATGCGGGTAGCGATATGGACATGGAATCGTATGCGTACATTAGCCACCTCAAAACGTTAGTAGAAGAAGGCAAGGTTGCTATACGTGTAATTGATGATGCGGTAAGCAGAATATTACGCATTAAATTCGAATTGGGTTTATTCGAAAATCCCTATAAATATTGCGATGCAAAACGGGAGAAAACAGAGCTGTATAGCCCAAGTCATATTGCAACAGCCTTAGATATGGCTAAAAAATCAATCGTATTATTAAAAAATGAGCAAAACTTACTTCCTTTAGCTAAATCACAAAAAAATATAGCGGTTATAGGTGCTTTGGCAGCCGATAAAAATAGCCCATTGGGCAATTGGCGCATGGGATCCGACGATAATTCGGCTACTTCTGTAACCGAAGGATTAGCTGCAGCAGGTATTTCATATAGCTATGCAAAAGGGGCAGATGTTATTACCAACGAGGCTTCTTTTCCGGCAGAACTACAAATTAATACAACCGATACTACGGGTTTTGCCGCAGCAGTGGCCTTGGCCAAAAACAGCGAAGTAGTTATTATGGTTTTAGGCGAACACGGTATGCAATCGGGTGAGGGTCGTAGCCGCAGTAATTTAGATTTACCTGGTGTACAACAGCAACTTTTAGAAGCAGTGTACCGAGTAAATAAAAAAATTGTTTTAGTGGTAATGAGTGGCCGCCCCTTGGTGTTAACCTGGGCCAATACCCATATACCAGCTATTGTGGAGGCTTGGCAATTGGGCACCACCACAGGTACTGCACTTACACAGGTATTGTTTGGCGACTATAATCCGAGCGGAAAGCTACCCATGAGTTTCCCTCGAAGTGTGGGACAAATGCCTTTGTATTACAATCATTTTTCTACGGGCCGTCCGGGCCCTAAAACCGAAGTATTTTGGTCGCACTATACCGATGAATCTAACGATGCCTTGTATCCCTTTGGTTTTGGCTTAAGCTATACCCAATTTGCGTATAGTAATTTACAAACCAGCTGGACTGCCAATGGAACTATTCAAGCTAGTGTTCAACTGACTAATTCGGGTACATATGCTGGTGAGGAAGTGGTACAGCTTTATATACGTGATAAAGTGGCCAGTACCGTTCGCCCTGTTTTAGAGCTAAAAGCTTTTCAGAAAGTATTTCTACAAGCTGGTGCAACAAAATTAGTCGAATTTAACTTAAGCAAACAAGACTTAGGCTTCTATACTCCAGAGGGTAATTTTATTGTTGAACCTGGCGAATTTGAACTCTTGCTGGGTGGCAATTCGGTGTCTGGTTTGCGCACTGTGTTTAAGCTAAACTAAATTTGTTTACGGGTAATTAACAAGAACTTAATATACATTGGCATAATTTTATAAAAATAACTATTGATTATTTTATAACTTCGCATTTAATAAATTCAAATCGCATGCATTCAATCAATTTTTATACCCCAAACGGGTTAAAAAAATTAACTCTAAAGCTAATTTTATTAGTAGCTTTTTCGGGTATTTTAGTAAATAATGCCTTTTCTCAAGGTACAGCCAGTATTACGGGCTCAGGTTCTGTTTTAACAGTGAGCGCTAACTCAGCCTCAGTAGTTGATCCAGATATTGTTGTAACAACTTCATCTGATTTAACGGGCTGTAAAGTTTCTATAACTGGTGGTTATGTTCCTGGTTCTACAGGCGATATTTTAGATATACAGGGTTCTTTGCCTACTGGCATTACCCAATCGTACGACAATACCCGTGGTATTTTATCATTTAGTGGTACTGCCGCTGCAAGCGTTTGGCAAGAATTACTACGTCGAGTTACCTTAAAGTCTACCAGTTTGAGTTGCTACCCTGAGCAACGTTCTGTAACGTTTAACTTGGGTGCTTCCTTCCTCAACCCACTTACAGGGCACTGGTACGAGTTTGATGCCACCCCAAGAAATTGGAAAGAAGCCAAAGCCTATGCTGCAACTAAAAGTTACAATGGCCGGGTGGGTTATTTGGCCACCATTACATCGGCTGCCGAAAATAATTATATCTGGAAAATAATGGCTAGCGATGCCTGGGTAGGTGGCTCAGACGATTATTTAGAAATTAATGCTGCTCTTGGTCGTGATGTATATGCCAACCAAGCCGCTGCCGAGGGAAAATATTACTGGGTTACAGGTCCAGAAAAAGGCATGCAATTTACTGAAGGCAATATTTATCCAGTAACTTTAACGGGTGCCTATGCCAATTGGAACAGTAGAGAACCTAACAATTCGGGTTCAGAGCATTATACGCAATTGTATTCTGGCAATTTAGGTAGGTGGAATGACTTGAATATTAATCCGAGGCTTGGAACACTTATAGAATATGGTGATTCTCCGGACGATAATGTTTCGAACATTGTAGGTTTTACAAAAGAAATTAAAGTATTAGGTGCGGCTAGTGGTTCCATTACAGGAGGCAATATAAACGTATGTACCGGTAGCAACTCCACTACCTTAACCTTGGTAGGTAATTCGGGTTCAATAGTTCGTTGGGAATCATCGTTTGATAATTTTTATACCACCGGAACTACCATCAATAATACAACCAATACCTACACGGCTACTAACGTTAGCCAAACTACCTATTATAGAGCTATAGTAAGTTGTGGTGGAGGTACAGTGTATACGGCCAGCGTTACCCTTACGGTTAATGCTACCGCTTCTGGTAATGTTACTGCACAAAATAATAGCATTTGTGCTGGTGGTGAAGTTAACCTTACATTATCGGGTAAAAAAGGCGATGTAGTAAAATGGCAAATTTCTACCGATAACAGCAATTGGACAGATATTGCCAATACCACCACCAATTTAATTGAAACCCTAACAACTGCAGGTACATATTATTACCGAGCTGTAGTAGAAACCGCTGGTTGTGGCGCTGCAGTGAATTCTACAGCGTACCCTATTACGGTTACATCTGGTACACCACCAGTTGGCGGTACTATGAGCGCTGTAACCTACTATGATTCTACCCCACATTCGGGTACTTTAACCCTTAGCGGTTACACGGGTACCATTAGCAAATGGCAATCGTCAACTAATGGTGGTATTAACTGGACAGATATAAGCAATACAGCCGCCACCTATTCTTATTCCAACATTAGTACTACTACGCTTTACCGTGCGGTATTAATCAACGGATCGTGTGGTACTGCTTACAGTTCAAGAGGTGGTATAACCTTTTCAGCAATGCCTGTAATTACTTCTTTTAGCCCAAGTACAGCCGGTATAGGTGAAACTGTAACTATTACTGGTACTAACTTTACAAACATAACATCGGTTAGTTTTGGTGGTACGGCCGCTTCTTCTTTTACAGTAGTTAGCGATACCAAAATTGAGGCGGTTGTTGGTGCAGGTACTTCTGGCTTGGTAGAAATAGCTAATAGCGATGTTTCTACATCTATACCAGGTTTTACTTTTATTATAAGAGATTTCGATGGCGATGGCATTTTGGATGCCACCGACACCGACGACGATAACGATGGCATACCCGATACCGACGAATTAGATTGTTCGGCCAGTACAGGTGTGAGTAATACGGTCGATCCATCTCCATTTTATTTTGTACAATGGAACTCGTATGTAAATGGCGAATTAAAGGGAACTATTGATGTTGCCGGCACTATTGTAAATGTAACGGTAACCAATTCAAGCAATTCCATCCTTCAATATCGCGATAATCCATATGGTGGAACAGCACATTGGGGCCCAACACCAACCGGTAATCCATTTAACTCAACGTTTCGTTCGAGCACCTTGGGCGAACATAAATTTGTTTTTGATAGACCAGTAAATAACCCCCGTTTCTTTATCAATTCATTAAATAAAACCCTCGATTTATCGCAACCGGGTGTTATTTTAAAGTCTAACGGTGCTTTTGTTGGTACCCCAACCGGAAGTACTACTTCTACCTTGGTAGGTAATGAAGCCATTGGTACAATATCTTTTAACGGTAACCTTACACAAGTTTCGTTTACAGGTAGAGAAACGGAATTTTATTGTAATTTTTCATTAGGATTAAGTAGCATTGCCGAT
>JAIPAN010000044.1 GCA_021740025.1 Sphingobacteriaceae bacterium | reverse complement strand
TAAGAGAAGAAGTGGTAAATATTGATAAATGTGATGATATTTTTAGTGTTGAAACTGCTAAATCAACCTACACAGCAAATAAAGTATATTCTAGCATGTATACGCCAAGCCAATTGCAGGAGAACGCATTGGTGCTTTGGCAACATTTTTATGGTTTTTTTATAAAAACAGAAAAACCTGTATTTGCTGCAGATGTGTTTAGAATGATGGATTTTAGAGTACCACAAAGTTCTACCGGAAGCCATTTTATTTATATTCTACCTTTCTCTGAAACGGAAGCCTTGGTTGAATTTACGGCTTTCTCAACTCTAGAAAGTTATACAGATACCCAATACAAGAATTATCTAGCTGAATATATTCAAACGCACTTGCCAACTAATTACCAAATTACCAAGATTGAACGGGGTAAAATACCCATGACCACTGCTTTACCGAATGCCGACACACTCCCAGGTATGGTACCAATTGGGGGCAGGGCAGGTGCCATAAAACCAAGTACCGGATATGCTTTTAATCGGATTAGAAAGAATACAGAAACACTCCTAGAAGCAAATTTTGGTTTGGATTCGATCAATTCTATTAATCGAACTAGATTTCAATTTTACGATACACTTTTGTTGCAAATTATTAAAACCGAACCCGAACGTATACAAGAGGTAATGGAGCAATTATTCCGCAATAATAAATTAACTACTATCCTGAAATTCTTGGATGAAGAAACCACTGTTTTGGAAGATCTTAAAATTTTCACCAAATTGCCAATTTCCTTATTTTTAAATCAGGTAAAACAGTATATGAAAAGCCGCATATGAAAATTAGAATTTTAATAGGTGGTATTTTGTTGAGTATAGGCCATTTACTTCTCAATTTTACAGTTTTTCAGCAATCGCTTTTACTATTGCTGGGTGTTTTTATCATCGGTATTCCTCATGGATCAATAGATCATTATTTGTACATGGCGAATTCGAAAGTAAAAATAAATGCAAAATACCTGATCAAATTTTTAATTCAATATTTAGGAGTAGGGCTAATCTATGCTTTTTTTTGGTGGCTAAATCCCGTGTTGGCCTTGCTCATTTTTATCGGTATTTCGGCTTATCATTTCGGTGAACTAGATACCTTGAATTTTGATTTTAGAAATAAAAAATATGCTTTTATAGTAGCATTTAGTTATGGTTTAATTTTTCTGCTAAACCTGCTACTCGTTCATAGTAAAGATGTATTGCCTATTATTCAATCATTTCCCGGCATAACCCTAGCTGGTGCAAAATTGCTTAATATTAGCAATTCATTGATTCCAGTTTTCCCAATACTTTCGGGTATGTTGTTCTTTTTTATACTTTTTATATCGCTTCAAAAAGGTTCCTATTTCTCTAGAACAACAGTCATGAATCTTCTACAATTAGCTGCTTTACAAGTAATTGTTTTCAGTATGCCCTTACTACTGGGATTTGCATTCTACTTTTGCGCTTGGCACTCCGTTTTATCTTTCAAAATCATAGTAAATCACCTTTGCTGGCAAACAAAATCACCGGTTTTTGTACTAAAAAAACTTATACCCACCAATGTAGTATCTTGGTTGTTTTTGGGTATACTACTTTATTATTTCAAGTCAGATTTAAATACATTGTTGGCTGTATTATTTCTGGGCATTGCCATTCTAACAGCTCCACATATAAGTATCATAAGTAGAATGTTGCATCAAGCTAACTAATTATCCAATTCAAGATTTAAGTCTTATAATTAATATTATGTTAAATAATATGATTAAAAACAAACCCGATTTTATAAAACCGGGTCTGATTTAAATTATACTTGCTATTAACTTATTTTAAAAGTTTATCCATCTCCTCTACTTTAGCTGGATTCTTTTTAAGTCTATAATATGTTTTTAAGCTTTGTAAAACAGTTTCCGATTTCGGATTTTGCGCATCAAAGACTTGTTTAAGAAACGGATACGCTCTATCGAATTCTACATTTGCATTTTTCATACCTAAATCATATTCCTTTTGCTTATTAGCAGGTAATAAATTAGCCTTATTGTAAAAATCAATACCCGTATTCAAATAAATAGTGCCTAAATTTAAAGCAGCGTCAAGGTATTTGGGATTAATTTCAAGCGCTTTTTTATAAGCAAGCTCAGCATTTTTAACATCTTTTAAAGCCTCTTGAGCTATCCCTAAATAGAAATACTGTATAGCGTTTGTTGGATCCTTTAAAATTTGGTCGTTTATACGAGCAATAACTTCCTTTTGTTTGCCACTCATCAAACTTAATTCAATTTCTTGCGTAGCTAATTTAGCATCATTAAACTTTTTTGAATAAGTAGATGCAATTAAAATAGCATTGGTCGTATCTTTTTGCATCACGTATAATCTTGATAAATCAAGCGCAATTTCTTTATTTGCAGAATAATCTGTATTTAACAAGTCACTGTATTTTTTTATTGCTGCTGCATAATCTTGGGCATTTATTGCTGCTAAACCTGCATAATAAGTTAATGTGGTATCAGCTGGGCGGAAATTTAGGGATTGATCAAAAGCTGAATAAGCATCTTTGTAGCGCTGCGATTGAAAGGCTTTTACACCTTTATTTAATTGGAATTGAGCCAAAACATCAGTACAAGCTGTAAATAATTCGGCATTTTTTTTTGCAACGTCTAATGCTGCGAATTTTCTAAAGGCATCAGTTGCAATACCAATTTGTGTTTCGGCATTGAGAGAATCGGACTCAATAGCCAAATTAGTATAAATTAACGATTTGTATGCCCATGTGGTGGCGTCCGTAGCAGTTTTTTCATTTAGTGCAGCCTTATCAATAGAGGATTTTGCAGCCTGCAAACTTGGACCTGCTAAATTCGCCGAGCCAGCATCTTTAAGCGAAGCAAATTTTTCATAATTTGTTTTAGCATTGATCAATTCCCCTTTTTGTGCAGAGGCACTGTACGCACAGCCTAATAAAACTAAGGCGAATACAAGTGATTTCATTTTCATAAGTTAAAATTTATTGGTTAATATTTGTTTATTCAGGATTTTCTTCAGTAGGCTCCACCCCTGTTTCTGGTTCGCTCACATCGGTTGTATCTTCTGTAACGGCACCTTCAACGGCAATCGTATCTTCTACGTCGCTTTCGTCTTCGTGGGCAACCTTGGCAATAGAAGCAATTTCATCTTCACCTTTAAAGGTAATTAAGCGTACGCCCTGTGTAGCCCGGCCCATTACACGTAAATCGGCTACGCCAATACGAATTACAATACCCGATTTATTAATAATCATTAAATCATCGGTATCGGTTACATCTTTAATAGCTACCAATTCACCCGTTTTATCGGTAATATTTATGGTTTTAACACCTTTACCACCACGGTTGGTTACACGATAATCTTCAATATCGGTACGTTTTCCGTATCCTTTTTCAGAAACCACCAATACGGTTACCTCCGGATTGTTTACGGTAATCATACCAATTACTTCATCGTTAGCATGCGCCAAACTAACCCCACGCACACCCGTAGCCGTACGGCCCATTGGACGAACTGTAGATTCGTTAAAGCGAATAGCTCTTCCAGAACGCAAAGCCATCAATACTTCGCTTTGGCCATTGGTTAAGCAGGCCTCTAATAATTGATCACCTTCGTTGATGTTAATAGCGTTGATACCGTTTGCACGTGGACGTGAGTAGGCTTCTAAAGACGTTTTCTTAATGGTACCTTTCTTGGTACACATAATAATGAAGTTGTTTTCTAAATACTCCTGGTCTTTCAAATTAATAACCTTAATAAAGGCCTTAATTTTCTCCTCTTTAGGAATATTAATGATGTTCTGAATAGCTCTTCCTTTAGAAGTACGAGTACCTTCCGGAATTTCGAATGCACGTAACCAGAAACAACGTCCTGCTTCGGTAAAGAACAACATATAGTTGTGTGCCGATGCCGTAATGATGTGCTCAATAAAGTCTTCATCTCTGGATTGAGAACCCATAGAGCCTTTTCCACCTCTACCCTGTATGCGGTAATCGGTTAAAGGCGTACGTTTAATGTAGCCTTCGTGCGAAATGGTAATAACTACCTCTTCGTCGGCAATAAAGTCTTCCATGCGCATATCTTCTGCAGAATGCACAATTACCGAACGACGCTCATCGCCATATTTCTCTTTAATTTCTATCAATTCGTCTTTGATGATTTGCATACGCATACCCTCATCGGCCAAAATAGATTTCAAGAATTCAATGGTTTTCATCAATTCGGCATATTCTTCTTTGATTTTATCACGCTCTAGTCCGGTTAAACGGCGAAGCGTCATATCTAAAATAGCTCTCGATTGAATATCTGATAAGCCAAATTTCTCCATTAAGCCCGTACGAGCATTTTCTGGCGTATCCGAATTGCGAATCAATTTAATTACCTCATCTAAATGATCTAAGGCAATTAATAAACCCTCTAAAATGTGGGCACGTTTTTCAGCTTCGGCTAATTCGAATTTAGTTCTGCGTACAACTACTTCGTGGCGGTGTTCCACAAAGTATTTAATCATATCCTTTAAGTTCAATAACTGTGGACGACCCTTTACTAAGGCAATGTTATTAACTGAAAATGAAGTTTGTAAGGCAGTGTATTTAAATAAATTATTTAATACGATGGATGAATTGGCGTCACGTTTAATTTCGTATACAATACGCATACCTTCTCTATCCGATTCATCGCGAATTTCAGAGATACCTTCAATTTTTTTCTCGTTTACCAATTCGGCGGTACGCTCAATCATATTGGCCTTGTTTACCTGGTAGGGTATTTCGGTTACAATAATGCGTTCTCTGTCATTTCCATAGGTTTCAATCTCGGCTTTAGCACGCATCATAATACGGCCTCTACCGGTTTCGAAAGCTTCTTGCACACCGGCATAGCCGTAAATAATACCTCCAGTTGGGAAATCGGGGGCTTTAACGTATTGCATGAGGCCAGAAACCTCAATGTTATTATTGTCTATATAAGCAGTAATGGCGTCAATAACCTCGGTAAGGTTATGCGGAGCCATATTGGTAGCCATACCTACGGCAATACCAGAGGCGCCGTTTACCAATAAATTAGGAATTTTTGTAGGCAGAACGGTTGGTTCTTCTAAGGAATCATCGAAGTTTAATTGATAATCAATGGTGTCTTTATTGATATCATTCAACATTTCTTCGGCAATTTTCTTCAATCTAGCCTCGGTATAACGCATGGCTGCAGGGCTATCGCCATCAATAGAGCCAAAGTTTCCTTGGCCATCTACCATCGGGTAACGTAAGCTCCAATCTTGGGCCATACGCACCATGGTGTCGTATACCGATGAATCGCCGTGTGGGTGATACTTACCCAATACATCCCCCACAATACGGGCCGATTTTTTATACGGTTTACTGCTGGTTACACCCAAATCGAGCATGCCATATAAAACCCGGCGGTGTACAGGTTTTAAGCCGTCTCGTACATCGGGTAAAGCACGGGAAACAATTACCGACATCGAATAATCGATGTAAGCAGATTTCATTTCCTCTTCAATATTAATTGGGATTATTCTGTCGTTTTTAGGTTCCAAATTTCCTTTTTCTGTTTCTTCAGCCATTTCGTTTGGTAATCTTGCTAATTTTAATTTTTCTTGTTAAAATATGCGTAGAGCACAAGCGAATATACGTATTTGAGAAACGTAATTTAGGTAGTGTGGAAAAGTTTTACGATAGCTAAAAAATGTCTCTAATTGGGATTCAAACCCAGTTTATATCCTTCTTTAACAGCGATAAAGTTTCTGCCTCTAAACTTCCAACTGTTGGCATGAAATTATACACCCAATTTGCTTGGGGCGGCAGGCTCATTAAGATCGATTCAATACGTCCATTTGTTTCTAATCCAAACTTGGTTCCAGCATCGTATACGAGGTTAAATTCTGCATAACGGCTTCGGCGTTGGTATTGCCAGTCTTTATGTTCTTGAGTAAAAACTTTACCGCGGTTACGAGCAATTAACTCCGTATAAAGAGGTAAAAATCTACGGCCTACTGCTTGCGAAAATGAAAAAATATCTTCCCAAGCAATGTTGGCAGTTTTAGGGCTTAAGCGATCGTAAAAAATCCCACCTATACCCCGGGTCTCTTCACGGTGTTTTATGTAGAAGTAATTATCGGCCCAGGTTTTAAATTCGTTGTAAAACGATTTATTGAAGCGATCACATACATCTTTTAAACCTTGGTGAAAGAATTGGGCATCTGCAGTAATGATATAATGTGGTGTTAAATCTATACCTCCACCAAACCAACGAACTTCTTCGGAGAGTTCGAAATAGCGAATATTCATGTGAATGATAGGCACCCAGGGATGGTTAGGGTGTATCACTATAGTAATTCCGGTAGCAAAAAAGTCTTCTTCGCTTACGTCAAAGGCTTTTTTAATGGCTTCAGGTAATTTGCCATGCACGGCCGAGAAATTAACGCCTCCTTTCTCAATAATGGATCCATTTTGAAGAATTCTGGTACGCCCTCCTCCTCCACCATCACGTTCCCAAATTTCTTCTTCAAATTTTCCTAAACCATCGACCAATTCTAAACCGGCACAAATTTCGTCTTGAATAGTTTGGTAAGCTGATGCTATTTCTTCACGTGTAGGCATAGCCAAAAATGAGATTTTTAAATCAAATCTCCATAATTGTATTTAAAATAAGACAAGGTGATGATGGTTTAGCACTATTTTCCGAATCATCTGCTGAATAAGTTTCAATTAAAAAACTATACTTGTGATAGCTTGTATTGCATTTTGATATCTAATAATTTTACCGATTAAGATATTAATTTTTATAATTCTTGTGTAAATAATTCTGAAGTAGGTAATATTTAGCTCTAAGTTGTTATTTTTAAAAAAAAACACACCAACATTAACACATGGAAAATTTTGAACGCTTCAATCCCACCAAATTACTTTTTGGAAAAGATGTAATGGATGGCATTTGTACCGAATTAAAGCCAATTGGCAATCGAGCCTTTATTATTATTGGGAAAGAATCGGTAAAAAGGACTGGCCTTTATGCCCGTTTGGTTTCTTTATTGAATATCGGGGGCATCGTTCACCATACATTTGAAGGGATTAAATCGAATCCGATCTACCAGGATGCAGATGCGGCTGTACAAGAAGCTAAGGCTTTTGGAGCCGATTATATTATTGCCTTGGGTGGCGGTTCGGTTATCGACACCGCTAAAGCTGTAGCCATGGGTGTTCATGTAGATCACTCAGTTTGGGATTTTTATCTACAAAAAGCCAAGCCAGAAAAGGCCCTACCTATTTTTGCTATTTTAACTTTGGCCGCTACTGGTACAGAAATGAATCCATTCACCGTCTTGCAAGATACCGAGGGCGGTTCTAAACGTGGTTATGGTTCTCCTTATTTGTATCCAAAAGTATCTTATTTAGATCCAGCTTTAACTACTACCGTTCCCGCAAATTATACAGCTTATGGTGTAGCCGATTTAATGGCGCATGCGCTCGAGCAATTCTTTGGCTTAGGAAATTCGCCGTTAACCGATTTGCATACCGCAGCGGTGCTTAAATTAGCTGTTGAGTATGGTGAAAAAGTGGTGAGCCATCCCGATGATTACGATACTCGAGCCAATATTATGTGGTTGGCTACTACAGCATTAAACGGTTCGCTAACAGCTGGTAAAAATGGTGGCGATTGGGCTTGTCATGGCTTTGAACACTCTTTAAGTGTTTTATTCGACATTGCCCACGGTGCAGGTTTGTCTATTGTATTTCCGGCTTGGTTAAAACATAATCAGTCG
>JAIPAN010000043.1 GCA_021740025.1 Sphingobacteriaceae bacterium | reverse complement strand
AAGCGGTTATACCCAATTGTATCTGTTGCTTTAATGGTTTTAAGCTGACTAACTGTAGTTTTTAAGGTGGTTACCGTTTGCATGGTACCCGCAGGCAGTGTTTTATCAATACCATATAAACCAATTCCTAAACGCACCATATCAAATTGTGCGGCTTTCCAACGGCTTGAAGCCGAAGTATTGGCCAAGTGACGAATAAATTCATAATCTAATGCAATTTTCAATTGATCTGAAGCATTCGTAAATACATTAATTTGCTCCTGCGTAAAGGTATCTTCTGCTTTGTCTTCGGCGGCAACTAAGTGAGAAAAAACAGTTTCAACCTTCATAGAATTGCTGTTGTTCAATATGTCGGCTAACCGAGAAAGTTCTTGCGTATCAAATCCTAAACGGTGCATACCGGTTTCAATTTTAATATGTACGGGATAATGTACTTTTTGATGCTTTTTTAAGGCCAAATCGATAGCAGCTAATGTTCTAAAACTATATATTTCAGGTTCTAAATCATTCTGAATAAGGGTATCAATAGAAGCAATTTCGGGGCTCATAACCATTATGGGCAAGGTAATACCACTTTGACGCAAGGCAACTCCTTCATCTGCATAGGCCACAGCTAAATAATCTACCCTATTAAACTGTAAAAGGTTTGCAATTTCTGCACTGCCGCTTCCATATGAGAAAGCTTTTACCATAGCCATAACTTTTACTCCTGGCAGCAATTGGGCTCGGTAATAGTTTAAGTTTGCTTCTAGTGCATTTAAGTTGATTTCTAAAACTGTTTCGTGTACTTTCTGCACTAACTGTGCACTCAGTTGCTCAAAAGCAAATACACGTGCACCCTTAATTAGAATAGCTTCGTTATTAAAATTGAGGGAGGTTAAATCGTTTACTAAAGCCTCTGTATTAGGATAAAATGCTGAATTATTAGGAAAAAGGGTTGAAAATTGGGTAATTACAGGGCCTACGCCAATAAATCTACCTATGCTGGCTTGCTGCACTAAATCTGCAATTTGCTGGTATAGGCTTTCATTTGCTAGCGATGATTCGGGAATATCGGAAAGAATTAAGCTATGTTTTTCGTGTTGTTTCTGTTGTTTTAAAAAATTTAAAGCAATAGTCAAGGAACTTACATCACAACTATAAGAATCGTCTATGATGGAGCAATTGTGTATGCCATTTTTAAGTTCTAAACGCATTTCTACCGCTTGCAAACGTTCCATTTTTTCGAAAATGGTTTCGGTAGATAGACCTAATGCCAATACTGTAGCCCAGCAACAGATGGCATTTTCTACAGCCGCAGCATCGGTGAAAGGAATACTGATTTGTTGTGGATGTTGATTGTAATTCGCACTAATGAGTGTTTTACCAGCCACAGCAGTACTTTCATGCACTTGCAAGTTGGCAGATGTATGCTTTCCCCAAACAAATGTAGGAACGTTAGAGGCACGGGCATAGTCATCGCTAACAACGAAAGTTTGCACACCTTTAAACAACTTTAACTTTTCAAACAATTTGGCCTCAAAAGAGGTAAAACCTTCTGCATGCGCTTCGCCCATATGCGTAAGTATACCCAAGGTGGGTTGAATCATTCGGGCTAGATTATCCATTTCACCCGGTTTAGAAATACCGGCCTCCATAATTGCCAAGGTATGATTATCCGTCATTTCCCAAAGGGCAAGTGCCACCCCCAATTGCGAATTGTAGCTTTTGGGGCTACGTACAATGTTATAGTTTGACGAAAGCAACTGAAATAGCCATTCTTTAACAATCGTTTTTCCATTACTCCCAGTAATACCAATAACGGGATAATTGAATTTACTTCGATGAAGGGCGGCTAAATCCTGTAATGCTTGTAGCGTATTCTCAACGAGATAAAAATTAGCCTCAAGAAATTGATTGGTGGCTATATTTTCATCAGAAATAACAAAAGAACGCACACCTGCTTGGTACGCATCGTGTAAATAGGCATGTCCATCTCTACGATTTTGGAGCGCAAAAAACAGACCAAAAGCCGTATCGTGTAGCTTGCGACTATCCGTTAATAAGGTTCGTATGGTTGCCTCTGTCCGCTGAATAACGGACTTGGCTCCCATGGCCTTTTCTAATTCGTGTACAGAATATAGCAGGTGGTTCATTTGGATACGAATTTCATCAAAATTTTAACAATCTGCGAAGAATTTCCGAATTTAAGCGAAATATGGAAAACGAAGCCCCCAAACGTAAGCCACTCTCTCCGGAAAAGGCCCATGCCAAAGCAGAAAGCTATTGTGCCTATCAGGAACGCTCTCAGCAGGAGGTACGAGATAAATTATACGAATGGGGGCTGTATTCGACTCAAGTAGAGCAACTTATATCAATCCTCATACAAGATAATTTTTTAAACGAAGAGCGTTTTGCCCTGGCATTTGCACAAGGAAAACTACGCATTAAGGGTTGGGGCCGGATAAAAATTAAACAAGCGCTCAAATTTAAACAAGTGCCCGAAAAACTCATTCAAAAAGCACTAAAAAACTTAGATTACGACGAGTACGAGCAAAAATTAATAGCTGTTATCCAAAAAAAAGATCGACTACTCACTGAGAAAGATGTGTTTAAGCGCCGGTACAAATTGCAACAATACCTTTTAGGCAGAGGTTTTGAATCTGATTTGATTGTAGAAGTGCTTAAAAACAAGAACTTAAGCAGCTAGAGAAAAAAAACAAAAAAATTCTTGTCAAAATTGCATTTCTCTCTATATTTGCATTCACAAAAAGCGAAAGTAGCTCAGTTGGTAGAGCACGACCTTGCCAAGGTCGGGGTCGCGAGTTCGAATCTCGTCTTTCGCTCCAAAACCCTTCCACCAGTGGAAGGGTTACTTTTTAAAAAAGTAAATCACCTGCTCGGATGGTGGAACTGGTAGACACGCAGGACTTAAAATCCTGTGCCCTTAACAGGCGTGCGG
Organism: Sphingobacteriaceae bacterium; assembly: GCA_021740025.1. The sequence continues at coordinate 4,981 of JAIPAN010000043.1, read as the reverse complement.
GTTCGATTCCCGCTCCGAGTACAAAAGCTGAACTTGATAGTTTGGCTTTTGTTGTTTCTTACCCTTTCCTGACTTGCTAAAGTATTTTAGCACACAAAAAGGTATATATTTGCACCTAATGAGTAAACACGGCAGAATTTTAGTCGCCATGAGTGGTGGTGTAGACAGTTCGGTAGCATCGGTGATGTTGCATGAGCAGGGCTATGAGGTGATTGGCCTTACCATGAAAACGTGGGATTATGCATCTGCTGGCGGTTCTTCTAAAGAAACAGGTTGCTGCAGCTTAGATAGCATTAACGATGCCCGTTCTTTGGCCGTTGGCTATGGCTTTCCGCACTATATTTTAGATATCCGCGAAGAGTTTGGCGATTTTGTGATTGACAATTTTGTTGATGAATACTTAGCTGGCCGCACTCCAAACCCATGTGTACTTTGCAATACCTATATTAAATGGGAAGCCCTTTTAAAACGTGCCGACAAACTCGATTGTGAATTTATTGCCACTGGACACTATGCCAACATTAGGAAACAAGATAGCGGCCGTTATGTAATTTCTAAGGGGAAAGACGAGCATAAAGATCAATCGTATGTATTGTGGGGCGTTTCACAAGAAAATTTAGCCCGTACAAAATTCCCTTTGGGCAGCTTTGCAAAATCAGAAATTAAACAAATGGCTTTAGATATGGGCCAGGTAGAACTGGCCAACAAATCAGAAAGTTATGAGATTTGTTTTGTGCCCGATAACGATTACCGTAAATTTTTACGGCATAAAGTGAGCGATTTGGATGATCGTATTGGTCCTGGAAATTTCGTATTAAATAATGGAAAAGTGGTAGGCAAACACTTGGGCTATCCGTATTATACCATTGGCCAACGCAAAGGTTTGGGCATTGCGCTTGGTGAACCCATGTTTGTTACCCGTATTTTACCCGAAAGCAATACGGTGATGCTAGGCACACAAAATGAGTTAGAGCAAGTTAGCGCACGGGTAAAAAACCTCAATTTGGTGAAATACGAGTCAATTTTAAACCCATTGGAGGCTGTAACTAAGGTTCGTTATAAAGATGCCGGCACCTTGAGTACTATTGTTCAAGATGGCAACGAATTAAAAATAGATTTTCACCATGCCGTTTCAGGCATAGCTCCTGGGCAATCAGCGGTATTTTACGAAGGCAGCGATTTATTGGGTGGTGGATTTTTGATGTAAAAACCTCTGGTCTCAAAAAATATTCGCCCAAAAGAGCACCTAATTTTGCATTCCTTATTATAATGTCTTTATTTGCACAAATTACATGTCTACCAAATGGCGAAAAATTTACTGATAGTAGAGTCACCGGCGAAAGCCAAAACCATAGAAGGATATCTAGGTAAAGATTTTCTTGTAAAATCGAGCTATGGACATATCAGAGATTTAATAAAAACTGACGAGGCAATTGATACCGCCCATAATTTTGAACAGAAATACGAAGTTCCGTCCGACAAGAAGGCGGTTGTAAGCGAACTTAAAAAACTAGCCAAAGAAGCCGAAATGGTATGGCTAGCATCCGATGAGGATCGCGAAGGGGAAGCCATTTCTTGGCACTTATTTGAAACCCTTGGTCTTAAAGAAGAAAAAACAAAACGCATTGTTTTTCACGAGATTACCAAGCCGGCAATTTTAAAAGCCATTGAAAGTCCGCGAAGCATTGATTATAATTTAGTAAATGCCCAACAAGCCCGTCGGGTTTTAGACCGCTTGGTTGGTTTTGAACTATCGCCCGTACTTTGGAAAAAAGTAAAGCCTTCCCTATCTGCCGGCCGAGTACAATCGGTTGCGGTACGTTTAATTGTAGATAGAGAGCGTGAAGTGAATCAATTTAATGCTGAGGCTGCTTTTAAAGTAGTCGCTATTTTTTCTACCGATACCGGAAAAGAATTATTTAAAGCCGAATTAGGCGAACGTTTCAGCAAAAAAGGGGAAGCCGATCAGTTTTTAAACGATTGCAAAGCCGCCATTTTTACCATTACTAGCTTAGAAACTAAACCAAGTAAACGTAGCCCTGCTGCACCATTTACAACCTCTACCCTACAACAAGAGGCTAGTCGTAAATTAGGTTTTTCGGTGGCACGAACCATGTCGGTGGCACAAAAACTATATGAAGCAGGTAAAATAACCTATATGCGTACCGATTCGTTAAACTTATCGGATACAGCCTTAACGGCAGCTGCCAATGAAATTAACTCGGCATTTGGCAAAAAATACCACCAAGCACGAAAATATAAAACAAAATCGGCCGGAGCCCAAGAAGCCCACGAGGCCATTCGTCCAACTTATTTTGAAGTGCATACGCTCAATGGCGATCCTTCAGAAAAACGCTTGTACGAATTAATTTGGAAACGAGCCATTGCCTCACAAATGGCCGAGGCTGCTTTTGAAAGAACCACCGCCAAAATTGGCATTTCTACCCGTAAAGAGGAATTAATAGCCCAAGGTGAGGTATTAAAATTTGATGGTTTCTTAAAGGTATACATGGAATCGACCGACGATGAGGACGAAACCGAAATTACCGCAGAAGATAGTAAACAAGACGCCATTTTACCACCTTTGGCTAAGGGTCAAACTCTCAGCCTTAGAGAATTAACGGCTACAGAACGCTATTCTCGTCCGCCGGCCCGATATACCGAGGCAAGTTTGGTAAAAAAATTAGAAGAATTGGGTATCGGCCGTCCATCTACCTATGCCCCTACCATTTCAACGGTGCAAAACCGTGGTTATGTGGTAAAAGAAGATAGAGAAGGAAGAAGCCGCAATTACGAGGTTTTAACGCTTAAAAACGGCGACATTCAATTCGAAACTCGTACCGAAAATACCGGTGCAGAAAAATCAAAATTATTCCCTACCGATATTGGTGCCATAGTAAATGATTTCTTGGTAGAACATTTTAAAGGTATTGTTGATTTTCACTTTACCGCCAAAGTAGAAAAGGAGTTTGATGATATCGCACAAGGCTTAACCAATTGGACAGCCATGTTGCGCACCTTTTACGACCCTTTTCATGCAGAAGTGCAAAACACACTTGATAATGCAGAACGAGCAAACGGTGGCCGCGATTTAGGTATTGACCCTGTTTCGGGTAAAACCATTTCGGTGCGTATTGGCCGTTTTGGACCTTTTGTACAAATTGGCGATACCGAAGGCGAAGAAAAACCACGTTACGCCAGCTTGCGTACGGGGCAAATGATGGAAAGCATTAGCCTAGAAGATGCCTTAGAATTATTCAAATTACCTAAAACTCTTGGCCAGTTTGAAGATAAAGACATGGTGGTTGCTATTGGTAAATTTGGCCCTTATGTTCGTCACGATGGCGCTTTTTACTCCATTCCAAAAGAGTTTGACCCACATACATTAGAACAGGCCAAGGCTATTGAAATAATTCAAGAAAAACGCCAAAAAGATATTGATAAGCTCATAAAAGTATTTGATGAAAATCCGGATGCCCGTATCGAAAATGGACGCTGGGGACCGTATATCAAATTTGGCAAGTTGAATATCAAAATACCAAAAGATAAAACACCCGAGAGCATCAGCTATGCCGAAGTGTTGGTATTAGCCGAGGTTGCCGAAAAAGAGCCTAAAAAAGGCGGAGCCAAACGTTTCGCTAAGAAAAAATAAGCATTTTCTGTATGAAGAAAGACATTCTGCACCCACTCGTGGAGGGCATTTCTATCGCCGTAGTGCTAGAAAATGAAGCCCCAGAAAGTCGTACGTGGAAAGTTTACCTCATTAACCAGCGTGATGAAGCCATTGACACCGTTTTGATTGCCTCTACAGGTTATGGAACACTACATGGTAAGGAAGTGAAAACCTCTACCCTACGCCATGCCTTGGGTACGCTAGCAGCACATTCGGCCGCAGCGGTAGAAATTATTGATGAAGCCGTTTTTGGTTTGGCAAACGAATACTGGCTAAGCTACTACATGCACAATAATTTATACGATAAAAAGTTTGTATTTATGCCCGAAAGTATTGTGGAGAGTAATTTAATCCGCATTCCAGTGGTGAATAAACCGGGGGTTTAAATTGGCCAATAAACCAATTCCTCTTATAATTTTTTAAATTTAAACCCATGCTGCAGCAACTAAATCTTAAAAATGTATTGGTACTCGATGTAGAAACAGTACCACAATATGCTTCTGCTGAAGAAATACCTGCCAATTTACTAGAGCTTTGGGCACACAAAACCCGTTTTATGCGTAAAGACGCAGAAACGCCTGAAGAATACTATTCGAAAGCTGGTATTTTCGCCGAATTCGGTAAAATTATCTGTATTTCTTTTGGTATATACATTAAACGGCAAGGCAAACTGAGTTTTCGCATCAAATCTATTGCTGGCCACGATGAAAAAGAGATCTTAAGCGCTTTTATCGAGATTTTAAAAAAACAACCCGCAAATGTGGTGCTTTGTGCGCATAATGGCAAAGAGTTCGACTTCCCTTACCTCTGTCGCCGCATGCTTATAAACGGACTAGAAATACCTGCTTGTTTGCAAATTGCGGGCAAAAAGCCTTGGGAAATTAATCACCTCGATACTATGGAATTGTGGAAGTTTGGCGATTATAAAAACTATACTTCCTTACATTTATTGGCCACTATTTTCGGCATTCCTAGCCCTAAAGACGATATGGAAGGCAGCGACGTGCATTGGGTATATTGGAAAGACCACGATTTGAAACGCATTGAAACCTATTGCCAAAAAGACGTATTAACCACCGCACAGCTCCTACTTCGGTTTAAGGGGTTGCCTGTTATTCAGGAAGAATTGGTAACTATTGTTTAATTTCTATTAAAACAATACATAATGCAGCACGCCAGCGGCTACCAGCTGAATGGTTAAATTATCTAAGCCATGGCTGCTAATAGCTTCTACCAATGCGGCGGCCAAGCCACAACTTATACCAACTAATAAGCCCATACCAAAAGGTAAAGCAGTTACTTGAAGAA
>JAIPAN010000042.1 GCA_021740025.1 Sphingobacteriaceae bacterium | reverse complement strand
TAGCACTTTCTTCAACAGGAAACCCAGATTTCACACAAGCCGCTGCTTTGGTTACGCCCGCTGTAGTGCACATTAAAACTACCTACTCGGGTTCGAGCAGAAGCGGTGGGGTCGACCCATTTGACGATATGTTCCAAGATTTTTTTGGTCGTCGCATGCCACAACAACGTTCCCCGCAAATGGCTTCGGGCTCTGGAGTTATTTTATCGGAAGACGGTTACATTGTAACCAATAACCACGTGGTAGAAAATGCCGATAAAATTGAAGTGGTGTTAAACGATAAACGTTCATTTTTGGCTAAGGTTATAGGCCGCGATGCGAATACCGATTTGGCCTTATTAAAAGTAGCCGCTAAAGGCTTGCCTATTGTAAAAATGGGTAATTCAGACGATGTGCGTGTAGGCGAATGGGTATTGGCTGTGGGCAATCCATTTAATTTAACTTCTACAGTAACGGCAGGTATTGTGAGCGCTAAAGCTCGTGCCATTGGTATTTTAGGCGATGGTCAAGATCCAGCTATTTCAAAAAGCCGTCCCATCGAGTCCTTTATTCAAACTGATGCGGCCATTAACCGCGGAAACAGTGGAGGTGCTTTGGTAAATACCAACGGGGAGTTAATTGGCATTAATGCGGCCATTGCTTCACAAACTGGCAATTACGAGGGCTACGGTTTTGCTATTCCGGTAAACTTAGCGAAGAAAATTTTAGATGATTTCCAAAAATTTGGCTCGGTACAACGAGGCTTTTTGGGTATACAAATAGGTGAAGTAGATGCCGAGTTGGCAGAGAAAAAAGGATTAAAATCTACCCAAGGTGTGTATGTAGATAAAGTAGTAGATGGTGGCGCTGCCCAAGCTGCCGGTGTGAAAGAGGGAGATGTAATTATTAAACTCGATAACATAGCGGTAAATGCCTCTTCAGAATTACAAGAACAGGTTGGTCGTCACCGCCCGGGCGATAAAATTGCCATTTCTTTGGTGCGCAATGGCGTAGAAAAAACGTTAACTGCCGTGCTAAAAGCAGATGAGGGTGCCAAAATAGCTTCTTCAAAATCTGCAGAAGAAGTGTTTAATAAATTGGGTGCCAGTTTTGCACCTATTTCTGAAAGTACCAAAAAGAAATTTGGACTTAATGCTGGTTTAATTGTTTCCGAAGTACGCAATGGCGGATTGTTTGATCAAGTTGGTTTGCCTAAAGGAACCATTATTACTGCGGTAAATGGTAAATCCGTTGCCAAAGTAGATGATTTAGATGAAGCCCTTGGCAATCGCAAAAACGATATGTTGCAAATAACCGGTATTGCTCCGGATGGTGCACGAATTAATTATACCTTCCAGGTACGTTAAGTACCCTTTACAAAAAAGCCCTCCCGAGATTTCCGGAGGGCTTTTTTTATACATCAAACTGCCGCAAATGGTGGTCTAGGTGTTTGTAAAGTAAATTATTCCATTCTATTGCTGAAAGCATACCCAAACTTTGGTGTTTTTGTTTTACCAAATCATCAGCTCCTAATTGCTGGCACTTGTGAATGTAGTTTAATAAACGTTTTTGTTCCTTCTCAAAGTCTTTATCATCGGCCATAATAAAAAAGGGAGCCGTTGGTAAGGATTGTTTGTACGGAACTTCGTTTACCATACTCTTTTTGAATACATAGCGCATCAAAAATTTCATGATACCAGAAATCCGATCGTTTCTCTCCCCAAAAATTTGCTCATAGGGTATGCAGCAGTGTGCTAACATTTGGGCTACATTCATTTTACCCCAATTGGCCGAACTAAGCTTGCTTAGTTTTCCAATACGTTGCGCTAGCGCCTCAACAGTTTTTTGTTCATAAATAGAAGGGTATGCCATATCGGTTTATTTTTATACTTAAAGTTACGCAGCCGCTTTCTTAATCGCAAAACGCCCATTCCTAATACTTTAGTATGCCCCCCTTTCGCAGTACTTGATTAGAATCGTTCTAAATAAAAAAAATCTTAAAATGAGCTACTCCAATCTTTATTTTTTTGCTTTTTATTAGATACTTTTGAACACCAAAAAACTTATAAAAATGGTAATGAGTACTTTCGCAAAAACATTCTCATCCTCTCTAGGAAAAAAATTGATTATGGCCCTTACTGGTCTATTCCTTTGTACCTTCTTAGTAGTCCACCTCATCGGAAATATCCAACTATTTAAAGCAGATGGCGGCAAGGCTTTTAATGAGTACGCTTATTTTATGACGCATTTCACGCCGATTAAAATTGTGTCGTACTTATTGTACACCTCCATTGTGGTACATGCTTTTTATGCTTTAATACTAACTATTGGCAATCGTAAAGCACGTAAGGTGCCCTATGGGGCCTATAAAGGATCGGCTAACAGCCCATGGACTTCCCGTAATATGGGAATATTAGGTACTGTTTTGCTTATTTTTATTAGCGTACACATGTCTAATTTTTGGTATGAATACCACTGGGGTAAAGTGCCTTATGTGGAGTACCGTACCGATTTAAATACGCTACAAACTACGCAACGTGAATTGCCTGCTGCCGAGTTTAAAGAATATGTAAAATACCAAGAACAAGGAGTAGAAGTTATAAAAGCCAAAGATTTGTATGCCACTACCGCTTTTGCCTTTAAAAACTGCTGGTTGGTGGCTTTATACCTTTTGGGTATGGCTGCGCTTTCTTTCCATTTAATTCACGGTTTTCAAAGTGCGTTTCAAACCTTTGGGTGGAACCACAAAAAACTTATGCCCTTAATTAAGTGCATTGGCGTTTGGGGCTTTGGTGTTTTAATACCATTAGCCTTTGCTGCCATGCCACTTTATTTTTTCTTTTGTAAATAAGCTATACACTACGGTTTAACCGCTAAAAATACGTTCTGACATGAAGTTAGATGCCAAAATTCCAGAAGGACCATTAGCCGAAAAATGGTCGAAACACAAGTTTAACCTAAAATTGGTAAATCCGGCCAATAAACGGAAGTACACCGTTATTGTGGTGGGAACCGGTTTGGCAGGGTCTTCTGCGGCCGCTTCCTTAGCCGAATTAGGCTACAATGTAAAAGCATTTTGTTACCAAGATTCGCCACGTAGAGCACACTCTATTGCTGCTCAGGGTGGTATTAATGCGGCTAAAAACTACCGCAACGATGGCGATAGCGTGCAACGATTGTTTTACGATACCATTAAAGGCGGCGATTACCGTGCCCGTGAAGGAAACGTATACCGCTTGGCCGAAGTTTCGGTAAACATTATTGACCAATGTGTGGCACAAGGTGTTCCTTTTGCCCGCGAATACGGTGGCTTATTAGATAACCGTTCGTTTGGTGGTGCGCAAGTATCGCGTACGTTTTACGCCCGTGGCCAAACCGGACAACAATTATTATTAGGCGCTTACTCGGCCCTTAACCGCCAAATACACGAAGGCAAAGTAGAGATGTTCAGTCGTCATGAAATGCTGGATGTAGTAACTGTTGATGGAAAAGCCCAGGGAATTATTGCCCGTAACTTGGTTACTGGCGAAATCGAAACACATGCTGCTCATGCGGTATTATTGTGTACAGGTGGTTACGGAAACGTATATTACCTATCTACTAACGCCATGGGCTGTAACGTAACGGCTGCTTGGAGAGCCCACAAACGTGGTGCCTTTTTTGGCAACCCTTGCTTTACCCAAATTCACCCAACCTGTATTCCGGTTTCCGGAGATCATCAGTCTAAACTGACGTTGATGTCAGAATCATTGCGTAACGATGGACGTGTATGGGTACCTAAAACCAAAGAATTAGCCGCACAAATCCGTGATGGTAAAATCAAAGCAACCGATCTTAAAGAAGACGAACGCGATTACTTTTTAGAACGCAAATATCCATCATTTGGCAACCTGGTTCCACGTGATGTGGCGTCTCGTAATGCCAAAGAAATGGTTGATGAAGGCAAAGGCGTTGGTACTTCGGGTATTGCCGTTTATCTCGATTTTGCCGATGCCATCAGCCGTTTAGGCGAAGATGCCGTTCGTGCCAAATACGGTAACCTATTTGATATGTATTATCAAATTACCGACGAAAATCCGTACAAACAACCCATGCGTATTTACCCAGCGGTACACTATACCATGGGCGGTTTATGGGTTGATTATAATTTACAAACCACCGTACCAGGTTTGTATGCTTTGGGCGAAGCCAATTTCTCCGACCACGGAGCAAACCGTTTAGGAGCCTCTGCCTTAATGCAAGGCTTGGCCGATGGTTATTTTGTGATCCCCTATACGTTGGGCGATTATTTAGCTACCATTGGTCCGAAACCAGTAGATGTAAACAACCCGGCTTTTGCGGAAACCAAAAAAGCAGTTGAAGAACGTTTGCAAAAATTGTTATCCCTCAAAGGAAATAAAACGGTAGACGAATACCACCGCGAATTGGGTAAAATTATGTGGGAATACTGCGGCATGTCACGTTCTGAAGAAGGCTTGAAAAAAGCAAAAAAACTCATTCAAGATTTAAAGACCGATTTCTGGAAAAATGCGATTGTATTGGGCGCTAATGAAGAGTTTAACATGTCATTAGAAAAAGCTGGCCGTGTAGCCGACTTTATTGAATTGGGTGAATTGATGATTGATGATGCCCTAGATCGCAACGAATCTTGTGGTGGTCACTTCCGTGTAGAAAGCCAAACCGAAGAAGGTGAAGCACTACGTGACGATGAAAAATTTGCATACGTAGCAGCTTGGGAGTATACTGGGGAGAACAAGCCAGAAGCTTTACACAAGGAAGACTTGAAATTTGAAAACGTAAAACTCTCTCAACGGAGTTATAAATAGTAGCATTATGAGTGGAAATATGAATTTAACACTTAAAGTTTGGCGTCAGCCAAGCGGAAATACCAAGGGTACTTTCGTAACCTATCCGGCACCAGGCATTTCTCCCGATATGTCGTTTTTAGAAATGTTGGATGTGGTAAACGAAGGTCTCGTGAAAAAAGGTGAAGACCCTATTCACTTCGATCACGATTGCCGTGAAGGAATTTGTGGGATGTGTTCTTTACACATTAATGGCCGTCCGCACGGACCCAAACAAGCCATTACCACTTGCCAATTGCACATGCGTAGTTTCCACGATGGTGAAACCATAGTGATTGAACCATGGAGAGCATCGGCATTTCCGGTAATTAAAGATTTGGCTGTAGACCGTTCGGCTTTCGATCGCATTCAGCATGCAGGTGGTTTTGTATCGGTAAATACCGGTGGTGTACCCGATGCCAATGCCATTGCCATTCCGAAACCAGTGGCCGACGAGGCTTTCAATTCTGCTACCTGCATTGGTTGCGGAGCTTGTGTGGCGGCTTGTAAAAATGCGTCGGCTATGTTGTTTGTATCTGCAAAAGTTTCGCAATTGGCGCTATTGCCGCAAGGCCAGCCAGAGCGTTACCAACGTGCACAAGCCATGGTTAACCAAATGGATACTGAAGGCTTTGGTAGCTGTACCAATACCGGTGCTTGCGAAGCCGAGTGCCCGAAAGAAATTAAGATTACCAATATTGCCCGCATGAACCGCGATTATTTTACGGCCAATTTCTTTAAAGACGAGGCCTAAGCAATTTTAGGTACTACAAAAAGGCTCTCCCGAATTTCGGGAGGGCCTTTTTTATAATTGGGTCAGTTATTTTTTGAGCGTAATCTGAATTACCCCGTTTTTTCCAGCTTTGCCATAAGTGTTCACTGCATTCTTCCCTTTTAACACATTAATAGATTCAATGGCATCGGGATTTATTTTATCTAGTTCTGATTTAGAAATTACCTTACCCTCCAAAACACATAACGGAGCATTTTTATCTGCCTTTGATGTGCTTTTGGTACTGTCTTGTATGGTTGTATCGTAATTTTGATGTGGGTGATTCGTTACAGTAACAGGTTTCATCGCAAAACCTAATACAACCATTAGCCCCATTAAGAAAAAAAGTAGTCGCTTATTTGCCATATCTTTAGATTGATTTTATAGCTAAATATACACATTTAGTTCATCTAACACCCATCACCTATGAACATAGCCTTCCACGGAGCTGCCCGTACCGTTACCGGTAGTAAGCACTTAGTAACCCTCGATAATAAAACTCAAATCTTACTAGACTGTGGCATGTTTCAAGGCCGTGGTGTAGCAACCGACGAGTGGAACAAACACTTTGGCTTTAACCCAGCCGAGGTGTCGTACGTGATACTTTCGCATGCGCATATCGATCACTCGGGTTTATTGCCCAAATTAGTTGCCGAAGGTTTTAAAGGCCCCATCTTTTGTACCGCCGCTACACTCGATTTGGTACGTATTTTATTATTAGACTCGGCCAAAATACAAGAGCAAGATGCCTTTTATGAAAACAAACGTAGGGCCAGAGATCATGAAGAATTGATAAAACCCCTATACAAGGAAGAAGACGTAGAACAAACCCTTAGTCGGTTTAAGGTGCTGCCTTACGATAGCCCCACGGCAATAGATGAAAACATCATCGTATACTTTACCGATGCAGGTCATATTTTGGGTAGTACCGCCGTTCATTTATCCATCACCGAAAATAACAAAACTACCCGCATTACTTTTAGTGGCGATGTAGGCCGTTACGGCGATTTGCTTTTGCGGGCACCGCAAACTTTCCCGCAAGCCGATTATATTTTAATCGAATCAACCTACGGCGATCGCTTGCACGAAGAGGTAATAACCCCCGAAGAAGCCTTGCGCCAAATTATCGAAGAAACCTGTATCAAGCACGGCGGTAAAGTGGTAATACCTGCTTTTAGTGTTGGCCGTACGCAAGAATTGCTGTATGCACTCAATGCCTTAGAAGTTGACGGGAAATTGCCCAACGTGCCTTATTATGTAGATAGTCCGCTATCTTCTAAGGCTACGGCGGTAATTAAAAGCCACCCCGAGGTATATAACCGTGGCGTTAAAGAACTTATGAAAAAAGATCACGATCCTTTTGATTTTAAAGGCCTGGTATTTATTGAAGATGTACAAGATTCTATTGCATTAAATGATGATAAAACACCTTGCGTTATTATTTCCGCTTCGGGCATGGCCGATGCTGGACGGGTGAAACACCACATTCGCAATACCATAGATAACCCGAACAATACCATTTTAATTGCCGGTTATTGCGAACCACGGTCTTTAGGTGGCCGCTTGGTTTCAGGACAGCCCTTTGTGCGTATTTTTGGCGAAGAGCATGTGGTAAAAGCCCAGGTTAAAGAGATTAAATCGATGAGTGCCCATGGCGATCGGGATGATTTATTGGGCTTTTTATCGTGCCAAAATCCAGCACTGGTAAAAAAACTATTCATTGTCCACGGCGAATACGATTCGCAAATTAACTTTAAAGCAACGCTAGAAGCCGAAGGATTTCAATCGGTAGTAATACCCGATATGCACCAATCGGTAGAGTTGGTTTAAGTATAAAAAAAGAGCCCCGTTTTTCGGGCCTCTTTTTTGTACGTGTTTTTTATTTTTAGTTCTGACGGGCTGGTGCTGGCGTAGGCAAAGGCTTACGAGGCAACAAATCGGCACGTTGTGCACTGTGGTAAACAAACGAAGCTACAATGGTAGCTGCTTGTTTTAAATCGTCTTCAATTAAGCGATCGTAGGTATCCATATTGGTGTGGTGGGTACGGGTGTTGTACTCAATTCCATCTTGTATAAATTGGAATCCCGGAATGCCCACGGCATCAAAAGATAAGTGATCGGTTCCGCCGGTATTTCTTGGCGTTAAGGTGGTAGCGCCTAAATCGGCAAAAGGGGCCAACCACGATTTAAAGATAGGCGCAATGGCTTCGTTACCTTGCAAGTACACCCCTCTAATTTTTCCACTACCATTATCTAAATTATAATAGGCCGAAACTTTCGCTTCCTCTAGTGTAAGTACCTTGGTTTTTGGATCGCCAAAATGTTTTAA
>JAIPAN010000041.1 GCA_021740025.1 Sphingobacteriaceae bacterium | reverse complement strand
GATCGCGTTGGCTTTGTACATCTACCAAATTAAAATAGGTGTAAAAATTATACCAATAATTACCGGCATAAAAATTTCGTGGATTTGACGCATCAAAAGAATCGGGGTTGGCGTGGTTCCAGCTTGCATAAACACCCTCAGGTGTGGTTAAATTTTGCAACTCCTTCATAATGCCCATATCTAAATCACGGTGAAACCACTGATTGAATGAACCGGAAGATTGATTGGAGTACAAATCGTCTATTTCTCCGTTTTGGCGTTGGTTGATGTAATTGATATCGGCACTTACTTCAAAATGATCGTTTAATTTGTAACTAGTTACTAAGTTTAGTGTATTCTTTTTTAAGGAAGTGCCATACAATAAGCCGTCAATATCTTGATTTGCATACGTAAACTTGAATTTCATAACATCGCTGGCGGTACTTAAACTGATGTTATTGGTACGGGTTATGCCGGTACTATAAAAGTCTTTGGCATTATCTGGTTGTGGGGTAAGCTTGGCTGTTTTAAACGAATAGGGTGACCCTTCATACCAGGCATACCAAGGAATATATTCTTGGCCTACCATGCGTGGGCCCCAAGAGGCATCGTCGCTATAATCGTGGTAATATTTACCACTCAAGGCTTGCCATTCCACCGGATCGCCCGCTTTATAGGTGTATTGCATTAAATCGCCAGCGGCACCACCGGCATAGGTGTTCTGATAATTAGGGAGCACATATGCCTTTTCAAATTGCATGCCGGTACTGAAGTTTACACCCAAACCATTGGTAGCTTCTTTACCATCCTTTAGCGTAATAATAATGGCACCATTGGCACCTTGCGAACCGAACTGTGCAGCAGCGGCAGCACCTTGTAATACCGAAACATTCTCAATATCATCTATATTGATATCATCTACATTCGGCAATACGGTTCCGTTTACAATATAAAGTGCACCAGTTCCTGTTCCTAAACCAGATACGCCACGCAAGCGCACCTCGGTATTTCTACCTAATGCAGCAGCTGATTGGCTACGCACCTGAATACCCGAAACCTTACCGGCAAGGGCATTGTTTAAATTGGTTTGTTGTACGGTGTTTAATTGCTTGGCATCTACACTTTGGGTATTGCTACTGGTAGAGCGTGCCGTACGCTTGGTACCCAGGGCTCCTACAATTATAACCTCCTGCAACTGCTTACTATCTTGCTTAAGCACCACATTCATGGTACCGGCAGCAATGGGCAGGGTACGTGTAGCGTAGCCTAAAAAGGAAAATTGCAATTGGGTAACAACCTCGGGTATACTGAGTGTAAAAATCCCATCGGCATTGGTTTGAGTAGCTGCACTGGAACCCACCGCTTTTACGGTAACGCCGGGTATAGGCAACTTGTCATCGGCGGCGGTAACTTTACCACTCACCACTCGGTCTTGTGCGTAGGCCTTTGCCCCAAGCAGCAAGCACAAAATTAAACTGTAGCGTAGTACTTTTTTCATAGATCCGTGTAATTTATTTGATTAATTTAACGTGAAGTTAAAGTTAAATTGTATGAACTTACAAATAAATCGAATAAATAAATTTTATATTGTATGGTGTAAATTTTGTATTTTATACGATACTGTAGGGCTAGACTCCCTTTTCGCAAAATTTTGGGCATAAAAAAACCCCCACCAAATTGGTGGGGGTTTTAGGTTTTATTGACTTAGACTATTGTCTTGGACCAATGTATTTCCATTCCTCATCTATAAACGTACGAGGACCTACAGGTACAACACTTGGTTGTATCATAAAGTATTTGATACGGATAGTTTTGGTTGAAGGATTGTAATCATTATACCCGGTTGGATCTAATGCTGCAGAACGACCATTACCTGATACATATAATGGTGGAGTTCCGTAACGGTTATAAACACCTGTAATGGCATTGGTTGTTGGGTCAAAGGTTAAAACCGGAGAGAATGAACCATAACCACTCAAACCTGGATTTGTAGAAAATGGTACATAAAACCCGCCAAAAACACTAGCATCGTAAACTTCACACTGGGTAGCTGAAATGGTACGAACCTCATATCTTTGTTTTTCGTCATATTGCGCTAAGCCATCATTTGCATGCGTCCAGGTTCCACCCGATGCAGATACATCGCTGAATGTACCGGTTGCTTCATAAATACCATCCCAAGTATTTTTGATACTCATGGTTATAGCAATAGTAGCTTGTGCGGTTGCTACTTGTTTGGTAGCAGCATCAAACACCTTGTAGTATTTACCATATTTGGTACTTAAATTTGTCCAGGCAGCTCCATTTAATTTAATTTTCAAGCTTTTTGAAAATTCGCCTGCAGCAAAACGCAGGGTTACTTTACCCGAAGCAACGGTAATACTCGGATCAGCTACCAAGGTGTACATAGCAGCTGGCAAATCTGTATAACCTGTTGGAATTTTAGTCACATCTTCTTCCAAGGTAATTTCTACCGGTTTTTGTAATTCCGCAGCAGAGTTTGCATCTCTACGGAAGGTGAATAATGTTACCTCTTTAATATCGGTAAAGGGGCTGTAAAACAAGGCTTTTGTAGGGCCATCGTTAAATTTGATAATGGTGTTTCCTCTTGAACCTAATTCAGGCGCACTGTCTTTTACACAAGAGCTGATGCCTAAAGTAAGTAAGAAACCCACTAGCAAGACTGTTATTTTCTGTTTCATATTGTTCATATTTTAAAGTGAATACGTTAGCAGCTTATTGATCCCACCAAATTTTGGCATCTTGACTATCTAAACCACCTGGCAATAATGCCACAGCAGCATTTACACTAGTTCCGTTAGAGGTATACTCTGCACTGGCATAGGTATATCTGCGTGGAATTTGACCGCTTGTGTTGGTAGCATTAGGTGCTGGAGTAAGGGTTGGGAAACCTGATTTCCGCCAAATGTTCCAGCCTTGTAATCCATTCGGGTACGAGGCAATGTAACGTTGGGTAGAGATTTTCTGAATGTTCCCCGCAGTACCAACGGCACCTAAGGCATTAGAAGCTAAATAACCAGCCGGTACAGCAATACCCCACTGTCCGTAAGACAAGGTAATACCAGCATCGTACACAGTACTTAAGCTCTCACCTGTCCAACCACGTTCTGCAGCTTCAGCACGAGCCAAAGCCACTTGAGCGGCACTAATTACAACGATATCGCTGCTTTCGGTACGGAAATCGCCACGTAAAATACGAGCCCAACCAGTATTGGCAGCAGTAAAGGCCTCTGCAGTTGCACGAGCAACACCATAAGGAACCCCTATGTTAGAAGTAACGGCAGCATTAGCAGCAGTTTGATCTTGCGTTTGACCACCAAATGCCAATTGACGAGTGTCTCCTAAAGAAGTCATTAAATCGGTCATGGTTTTGCTTTCGGCATAATCTTTACGACCATTGTAAACGCTCCACCAGTTAGATTTAAAGTTACCACCTGGGTAATCTACAACCATATTTTGTGCATTGGTACTGATGTAACCACCGCCATCTGTTAAAGCTTCGTTAAATGCAGTAGCGGCATAGCCACCTGCAGCAGGATACTTTTTAGATAATTGAATGGCCATAAGCATACGCATAGAGTTGGCAGCACGTTTCCAAGCCGCAACGTTACCGTTAAAAATAACGTCGCCTTGCACCAATGAGCTGCCATCAAAAGCAGCTACAGAGGCTTTTAAGCTAGCAATCATTCCTTTATAGATACTTTCTTGTGTATCGTATTTAGGCGTGGTTTTGCTCGAACCTTGTAAAGCTTCAGAGTAAGGCACATCGCCCCAACGGTCGGTAATGGTCCAAAATACATACTGTTGTAAGATGTTGGCCACTTGGCTCATGTTGTTGTTAGAATTTACATTTTTAATTACTTGTAAATCAGTTAATACACCGGCGTATTCTCCAGTAAAGCCTAATTGCGGCGTACTGTACAAAGAAACATCGGTATACTGTGTTTCAGAGAAGTACTGCGCATACAAACCACCACGGGTTTGTGCAGCATATCCGCCAATGCTAGCTTGGGCATTGGTTAACAAAGCCTGTAGCACAGGCTGTGTAGTTGCTGCCGGATCGAGGTTGGTATTCCCAAAGTCTTCCAACTTTTCGCATCCGCTAGATCCTAATAGGAGTAACGAAAGGGATACATAAATTAAATTCTTTTTCATATCTGTTTTATCTTTTTATCGACTTTAATCAATTAAAATCCAACTCTTAGGTTAAAACCAAAACCACGGGTACCTGGGAATTGGCCAGTTTCACCAACGGTAGCAGAAATTTCAGAAGGATCGAAATCTTTGCTGGTTGCATAAATTAATAATGGATTTCTAGCTACAATAGCAAGGTTGGCGTTTTGGATGAATTTACCCAAGCCTAACTTTTTAACTGGAATATTGTATCCAAGAGACACCTCTCTCATTTTTACGAATGTTAAATCGTAAATGTATGGATCGAATGTTTTATTGTAGTAAAGGTTGTGGAAGTAATCTTGTGCACCAACATAGTAGTTAACTGGAGCACCAGCAGCATCCACACCAAATACGTGTACACCACCGCCATCGGCAACGGCATCACGAATTGGGTTACCCTTATCGTTATAGGTTGCAGTTTGAGCGGTTAGACCACTAAATGAACCCCACATATTTGATAAGGATACGAATTTACCACCGTATTGGAAGTCGATGTTTACGTTTAAGCTAAAGTCTTTTAAGAAGGTAAAGCTGTTTTGTACACCACCGGTAAAATCTGGTAATACCGAACCGAAGTATTTAGCCGGATCGTTCACGTATGCACCAGTTGAGGTTAAGGTAGGTTGACCATTGGTCATTTTAATACCGTTACCAAAAATTTGTCCCCAACGCATACCTTCTTTATGTACCATATATGGCATGGTTGAACCCCATACACCTTGTACACCAGCAGTTTGGGTAATTCCATACTCTGGGCTTAAGCTTACCACATCGTTAGTTATTAATCTAGACCACGTAGCGTTAATTTTCCAATTAAAGTTTGCTGAAACTACTGGTTTAGCATTAAACTGTATGTCTAAACCTGATTTGCTAATTTCACCAATGTTGGTTAATAAAGATGTATAACCAGAGGCACCATTCACAGAAAGTGCATATGGGAAGTCTTTTTCAGCACCTTTCCAGTATGTAGCAGAGAAACCTAAGCGGTCGTTCAAGAATCCTAAATCGATACCGTACTCACCTTGAGTTACTACCGAACCTCTAATGTTTGGATCAACCAATGCATCGGATGCACCCATTAAGAAGTTAGAACCCCATTTAAAGCTACCTACACCAAAGGCAGATCCTGGATAACGATAGGCACCAAAGCTTTCGTTTGAACTACCTAATGCTTTTGGAATTTCACCCCATGATCCTCTCAATTTACCAAAGCTTACGAATGGCAAGGTTTTAGAAAGCATTTCGCCGAATACAAACGATCCACCAACTGATTTAGAAACCACACCATTTTTACCAGCAGGTAAGGTAGAGAACCAGTCGTTACGTAAAGTGAAATCGGCAAATAATACGTTTTTATAACCGAAAGTACCTTTTGCTAATACGGCACGGTATTTCTCTTCGGCTCTGCCGTTACCTACACTTGGTTGATCAACCGAGTTGGCAATAGTAAATAAATCGGCCACACTTAAACCATTGTTGGTTCCTGCAGAATTGCTTTTGCTTACCCAACGGAAGAAATCGGCACCAACGTTAGCCTCAATGCTAAAATCTTTGATTTTTTTGGTATAGGTAGCCAAAAATTCTAAGTTTCTGCGGTTTGAGTAGGATGTAGAAGTACCATAGTAGCCTAATGTTTCTGGATTGTTACCAGAAGTTTGCAAACCACTTGTGGCTAACTGTGAGCTGTATTTGCTCTCACCAAAGGTGGTATTTTGTTGCTTACGGTAAGTAGCTGTAATTTTTAAATCTTTGTTTAATTTGTAGGTTAAAGCAAGGTTACCATATAAACGGTCGCGTTGGCTTTGTACATCTACTAAATTAAAGTAAGTGTAAAAATTGTACCAGTAGTTACCAGCAAAAAATTCTCTTGGATTGCTAGCATCGTAGGTATTTGGATTGGCGTGGTTCCAAGAAGCGTAAACGCCATCTGGAGTACGTAAACCTTGTAATTCTTTAATGATGTTCATATCCAAATCGCGGTGGAACCACTGACTGAATGAACCGGTTGTTTGATTAGAATAACCATCATCTACTTCACCTTTTTGAATTTGGTTGATGTAGTTAATATCTGCACTTACTTCAAATTTATCGTTCAATTTATACGATGAAATTAAGTTAACAGTATTCTTTTTCAATTCAGAATTGTACATTAAACCAGAAATGTCTTGATTTCCGTACGTAAATTTGAATTTTAATTTATCGGTAGCTGTACTTAACGATACCGAGCTATTACGGGTAACGCCTGTATTATAGAAATCACGGGCATTGTTTGGTTGCGGGTTTAAGGCAGTAGTTTTGTAGGCACGATCGTGACCACCATACCAAGCATACCAAGGAATGTGCTCTTGACCTACCATACGAGGACCCCAAGAGGCATCATCGCTATAATCGTGGTAAAATTTACCACTCAAGGCTTGCCACTCAACCGGATCACCAGCTTTGTAGGTGTATTGCATTAAATCGCCAACACCACCACCAGCATATGAGTTTTGGTAGTTTGGTAAAATATAGGCATCCTCAAATTGAACACCGGTATTCACCGTAACACCTAAATTTCCATTTGCATTAGATTTACCTTCTTTTAAGGTAATAATGATGGCACCGTTTGCACCTTGAGAACCGAACTGTGCAGCAGCAGCAGCACCTTGTAATACCGATACGTTTTCGATGTCATCTAAGTTGATGTCATCTGCATTTGGTAAAACTGTTCCGTTTACAATGTACAAGGCACTCGTACCAGTACCAAAACCAGATACCCCACGCAAACGAACCTCGGTATTTCTACCTAAAGCCGCTGCAGACTGGCTACGTACCTGAATACCAGATACTTTACCTGCCAAGGCATTGTTTAAGTTGGTTTGACGAATGGTGTTTAATTGCTTTTCGTCAATAATTTGTGCGTTATTGGTTGTTGATCTAGCTGTACGTTTTGTACCCAAAGCTCCCACAACAGTTACTTCTTCAAGTAAACGGCTATCAGATGCAAGGGATACATTCAGTTTGTTAGAAGCCGGAACGGCTGCTTCAACAGCTTTGTAACCAATAAATGAGAATTGTAATACAGGCGAAGCTGCAGTTACTTTAATACTGAATTTACCGTCAGCGCCGGTTTGAGTACCCGTAGAAGTTCCTTTAACTTTTACGGAAACTCCAGGTAAAGGTAAACCGTCTTCTTTAGCGATTACCGTACCCGTTACAGTTCGATCTTGTGCCAAGGCAGCAGTAGCTACTAGCATCAAAATGAACAAACTTTGTAAGAGTTTTTTCATACAATTTTTAATTAAGTTGAATGTTAATTATAGATTATTTATCAAACTAAATATCTTGAATTTATATGTTACAACAAAATAATTTTAAACATTTTTTATTAAAAAAAACTTAATGTATTGATATAAAGTACTTTAACAAATTAGTGTTTTCCACAATTATTGTGGCTATTTAATGTAATTAGCTCAAATTGGCTATTAAACTCACACGAAATTTATATGTTTTTAACACTAAAATCAATGACTATAAAGCATAAAAAAAGCCACCCCTTGAGGTGGCTTTTTGGTTTATAATTGGGTGTGTATTAGTAACCAGTATTTTGGGCAATAATTCCACCGGAGGTTAAAACCTCACGTTGTGGAATTGGCCACAAAGCTCTGAAGCTATTGTCGAAAGCGCCTGAAACACCAAATAAAGATGCCCCAAGGGTACTAGCTAAGGTACCTGTGCGTTTTAGATCGAAAAATCGCTGTCCTTCGTGTGCAAATTCAATACGACGCTCTTTTAAAATAGCAGTCATTAAATCGGCAGTGGTTGCAGCGGCAGAAGCAGCTAAACCGGCACGGGCTCTAACCACGTTTACATCGGCTAAGGCACCTACTAAATCGG
>JAIPAN010000040.1 GCA_021740025.1 Sphingobacteriaceae bacterium | reverse complement strand
GACCGGGGTGGTAAAAAACAAGCCACCCTAAACGATTCCCCTCCACCGGAGGGGTGGTCGAAGACCGGGGTGGTAAAAAACAAGCCACCCTAAACGATTCCCCTCCACCGGAGGGGTGGTCGAAGACCGGGGTGGTTTAAATAACACACCATGCATTCACCAGCACAAAAAGCCAGGCCCGGCAGAACGGCGGGCCAGCGTAAAGGCCTGTGGGCAGAAGCATCGTTTGGTCTTGATTTTTTGGTCACTTTTTAATCAAGTAAAAAGTGACAAGAAGAAACCCAACAAAAAGATAAAATAACAACCCTCATAAGTCAAAGAAGAACCCCTTGCATATGCAAATACAGAGCAGCATCTTTGCATAGCCCCACACATGAAAATCCTCTTAGTAGACAATTACGATTCCTTTACCTACAACCTGGTTCACCTCATACAGCAACTAGGCGCAACGTATGAAGTAAGGGTTCGCCGTAACGATGAAATCAGTATAGAAGAAGTAGCCGCATACGATCGTATTTTACTGTCACCAGGGCCCGGTTTACCCCAAGATGCCGGCTTGTTACTACCCATTATACAAACCTATGCCGATAAAAAACCAATACTAGGCGTTTGCTTGGGCCATCAGGCTATTGGCCAGGTATTTGGTGCCGAGCTACTTAATTTACCTGCCGTTTTCCACGGCGTGGCTACACCCATCACTAAAACTGCAATTAGCACCCCACTATTTAAAAATCTACCCGAAACATTTCCGGTTGGGCGCTACCACAGTTGGGTGCTAAGCCCACAAGATTTCCCCAAAGAATTACACATTACCGCTTTAGATGAAGCCGGAAACATCATGGCCTTTCAGCATGAAAATTACCCCATCTACGGGCTACAATTTCACCCCGAAAGTGTACTCACACCCCATGGGGAAACAATGATGAAGAATTGGTTAAGCAGCCCAAGCTTTCCCTAATTAGTAAGCATCCACTTGGCTTTCTAAACTAGCCTGCAAGTTGGCCGGCAGCATGCTCAAAAAATTATAGCCAGTAAATTGTTCCAGTGCATCCACACTACACCTATAATCCTTCCAGTTAGAACTAACAGCCTGCGTATTCGGAGTAGTAATAGAAATTACCCGCGTATTGGCTGCAATACGGTCCAAATCGCTAGTGCCTTGGGGCAATACCACTGCAATTTTATAAATAAAAGCAGGCACCAAAATTTGGCCCCCATCTATACTTTCCGCATAGCCATTTTTACCCGTACCCCCCGTACCATAATGTCCCATAATCATATAAACCTCCATCCCTTGATTTTGTACCAAGGAACGAAGATAATCTTCGAAATTACCCCAAGTTTGTTGGTTATTTTGTGGTGCTTGAGGCAGCATATTGGTCATTAAAAACGTACTAGAGTTTGCTGCTACACTGCTTGTACGATCTGCCGAGGGGCAAAGATGCCCCCGGTCAAAACCCGAGCCCGAAAAGCTAGTTTGGTTTACCTGGTACCAGCCTTGGGGCAAACTTATATCAGCCCTAAAATCATCTTGGCGGGGCGTATTACCCAAATCGTTATCCTCTAAATGCCAAGCAGTCCAATTGGCAATGTGGGTGCTAGTGTTGTACGAAGAGGTATAGTAGCTTTTTTCTAGCAAATAATTGCTGGGCTGCAGCGCATCTGCCTGGCTAGGGTTGCCCAATAGCAAGTGGTTGGCAGCCGACGCATTTACAGTTGAGGGGCTCTCGGCTTTAGCACAAGCCAAAAGCAAAAACAGCAGGCATAAAAGGCCATGGCTAAGTTGTTTGCGGTAGATTTTCATATGTACTATAAACGCTTTATACACGGCCATGTTTTCTTTGTCTTGTTAACTTATTGTAAGCAAATAGTTAGCTTATCCGCAAAGCTAAACCATAAAGCCCCTGCCCTGCAAGTTTCTGTTTCTTAAATCAAATGTTTAAGTTTAAACGTTTATAAAATCTAACCATGACCAAACGCTTCTATTTTTTAGTACTAGCCAGCCTACTTTTGGTAGCCTGCAGCAAAAACAAACCCGATCCTTATGTAATGCCACCCATACAGCTCCTAAGTGATTCGTTATACAAGCCCAGCCAACTAGCTCCACTAAGTGCACAACTACAGCTACGTACAGCCAATAAAACTACCTTAAAAGTACGAGTAGAAGGTAAAAATGGCCCCACCAGCGATCTCATTCAACAACAAACAACAGCCAGTACCCAACACACCATTACCCTTGTAGGCCTGTACCCCAATTATAACAATACCATAGAAATTACCCTCAGTAACCCAGGGCAGGCCCCGCTTACCAAAATCTACAGGGTACAAACAGCACCCTTACCAAGCAACCTGTTCCCAAACATACAAATTGATACCAAAACCGCCCAAATGGCCCCAGGGCTAACCTTAGTTAGCTATTTTGGCTATCAAAGCAATCCTTTTCCGCAAAGCCCGTTTATGTTCGATGCCTTTGGCGATATACGGTGGTACCTCGATTTTAGTACCCACCCAAGTCTACAAACCTTATTTTACGACGATGGCATGGAACAACTCCAAAATGGCAATTTATATTTTGGCGATGGTAGTACCAATACCATTTACGAAATAGATTTTGCGGGCAACATACTAAACACTTGGCCCCTGCCAGGCTTTGGCTTTCACCATCAGGTACTAGAAAAACCCAATGGCAATTTTTTAGTTAGTGTATCCAAACTAGGGGAAAGTACCATAGAAGATTTTATAATAGAAATTGACCGACAAAGTAAGCAGATTATCAATACTTGGGATTTGCGCCAATCGCTACAATACAACCGCCAAACGCTAAGCACCAACCCTACAGATTGGATACATGTAAATGCCCTAGCTTATGATGCTAGTGATAATTGCATCATCATTTCGGGTCGTACGCAAGGGCTCATTAAACTCAACGCACAAAACCAAGTAGAATGGATTATGAGTCCGCATAAAGGCTGGGATGTGGCAGGTAACGGAACCAATTTAACCCCTTACTTACTGCAACCCCTCAATCAAAACCAACAAGCCATTACCCAAACCGATGTGCTTCAGGGCAACAGCCCGCACCCCGATTTCGAGTGGCAATGGTACCAACACGCTCCCAAACTCATGCCCAATGGCAATATCCTTTTATTTGACAATGGCGATAATCGAAATTTTGGTGCTTCTAGTTCTTATAGCCGAGCCGTGGTTTACCAAATTAATAAGGCCAATAAAACTGTAAAACAAGTATGGCAATACGGCAAAAGCAGGGGTATCCAAACCTATAGCCGTATTGTATCGGATGTAGATTACCTGGCCGAACAAAACCATATTATTTTTTCGCCTGGTGCAGTAAATAACAACGCCAATTACGGCAAAATTGTTGAAATTGATTACACAAGCCAATCCATACTTTTTGAAGCCACCCTTTTTGCTCCAAAACCCTATTATGGTATCACTTTTCATCGCACCGAACGCATAACCCGTTTTCCCTAAATCCACATCAGCTAAAACACAATAAAAAAATAATAACAAGATCTTCAATAGTCAGTAAACACCCATACACCACAATGAAAACCTTACAACCCGCAGATTACCTCGTATTTTTAGTATACTTTTTAATTGTAGCCTTGTATGGCTATTATGTATACCGCCAAAAAAAGGCGCACGCAGAAAATTCAAAAGATTTTTTCTTGGCCAAAGATTCCCTTACCTGGTGGGCCATTGGCGCTTCCCTTATTGCCTCTAACATTTCCGCCGAGCAATTTATAGGCATGAGCAGTTCGGGCTTTACCATGGGCCTAGCCATAGCCACCTACGAATGGATGGCTGCCGCCACACTAATTATTGTAGCTGTATTTTTTATTCCGGTGTATCTTAAAAACAAAATTTATACCATGCCGCAATTTCTGCACCAGCGGTATAACGGCACGGTAGCCATGATTATGGCTATTTTTTGGTTATTGCTTTATGTGGTGGTAAACCTTACCTCTATATTATACTTAGGTGCTTTGGCCATTAACAGCATTTCGGGTTTAGATATTACCCTTTGTATGTATCTGCTTTCCTTTTTTGCCATTATTATTACCCTTGGCGGAATGAAGGTAATTGGTTATACCGATGTGATTCAAGTATTTTTCTTAATCCTTGGCGGTTTGGTAACCACCTATTTAGCCCTGCAATTGGTAGCCAACCACTTTGGTACGTCGGGCGTACTCAATGGCTTTAACTTAGTAACCCAAAAAGCTTCCGACCATTTCCACATGATTTTTAAACCAGATAATGCCCATTATATGGATCTTCCAGGCTTATCGGTATTAATAGGAGGGATGCTTATTGTAAACCTAAACTACTGGGGTTGCAACCAATACATTACGCAACGTGCGCTTGGTGCCGATTTAAATACAGCTCGTAGTGGTATTTTATTCGCTGCATTCTTAAAATTACTCATGCCGCTAATTGTGGTATTGCCGGGTATTGCCGCCTTTGTATTGTATAAAGAGGGCTACGGAAATTTTCAAGGCGATATGCTTAGAAATGGAGAACTGGTGCCCGATACAGCTTATCCGGTACTGCTAAACTTATTGCCAGCAGGTTTAAAAGGACTTTCTTTTGCCGCTTTAACCGCTGCCATTGTGGCTTCACTAGCCGGTAAGGCCAATAGTATTGCTACCATTTTTACGCTAGATGTATACAAGAAAATAGTGGATAAAGATGCCAACGAGCATAAACAAGTCATAATTGGTCGCATTACGGTAATAGTGGCTATGGTTTTGGCCATTCTTATTGCACCTCATTTAGGTATTGATAAAAAAGGAGGATTCCAATTTATTCAAGAATATACGGGCTTTGTTTCACCAGGTGTGTTTGCTATGTTTATTCTTGGCTTTTTCTGGAAACGCACTACCTCTAACGCTGCCTTATTTGCTACCATTGGTGGTTTCTGCTTATCCGTATTTTTTAAAGTATTACCAAGCTTTGCCAACCTAGCATTTTTAAGTCCCTATGGGTTTTCGAAACTGGTTACCCAAGCCAACGGAAGTGCTGTATATGAAATTCCATTTATAGACCGTATGGGTTTTGTATTTGCCATTGCGGTACTAGCCATGGTCATCATCAGCTTGTTCGAAAACAGAAATGGCAACAACCCGAAAGGGTTGGAAATAGATAAAAGTATGTTTAAGCCACAAACGTCGTTTATAGTGGGCACCGCAGTAGTATTAGGAATTATTACTGCTTTGTATACTATTTATTGGTAAGTTTAATAAATTAAAAACCTTACCCCATGAGTTTAAAAGAAACCCTAACAAACATTTTTGTTAGCGAAGCGCAAATTCCAGAAGCCTTTCGTTTACGTTCTGAGTTGCATCAAGGAGAATACCTGTGCAACGGGCAAATGAAACCTTGGAATGGAGAACGCCATACGGTTTTGTCGCCCATATGCATACAAACAGCCAATGGCCTGGAACGTAAAGTGATAGGCAGTTACCCACTGTGTACGCAAACAGAAGCCAACGAAGCACTAGATGCTGCCGTAGCAGCTTACAACAATGGCCGTGGCGAATGGCCTACCATGAGTGTGGCAGAACGCATTGCTTGTGTGGAACGTTTTACGCATGAAATTATTGAGAAGAAAGACGAAGTGGTTAAATTGCTGATGTGGGAAATTGGGAAATCGCATGGCGATTCTGTAAAAGAATTCGACCGCACCATCGAGTACATTTACGCCACCATTGATGCCTTAAAAGATATCGATCGCCAATCGTCGAGGTTTGAAATAGAGCAAGGCATTGTAGCCCAAGTACGCCGATCGCCGCTGGGCGTGGTATTGTGTATGGGCCCCTTCAACTACCCACTCAACGAAACTTTTACCACCCTCATACCGGCCCTTATTATGGGCAATACCTTATTGTTTAAACCACCTAAACACGGTACGTTATTGCATTACCCTTTATTGGAAGCCTTTAAAAAATGTTTCCCTAAAGGTGTGGTAAACACCATTTACGGCAGAGGGAATACCATTGTGCCAGCGCTTATGGAATCGGGAAAAATTAATGTATTAACCCTTATCGGTTCTAGTAAAGTAGCCAATCAACTTAAAAAATTGCACCCTAAAGTAAACCGCTTACGAGCAGTTTTAGGCTTAGATGCAAAAAATGCAGCTATTATTACGGCTAAAGCCGATTTAAAATTGGCTGTTCAAGAAACGGTGTTAGGCGCACTTTCTTTTAACGGACAACGTTGTACCGCACTCAAAATAGTATTTGTACACCGCAGCCTGGTTGATGAATTTTTGAAAGGCTTAACTGAAGCGGTGGAGGCACTAAAACCCGGTATGCCTTGGGATGCTGGTGTGGCATTAACCCCACTTCCCGAACCACAAAAACCGGCTTATTTAAAAGAATGCATTACTGATGCGCTTGCCCATGGCGCTAAAGTTATAAACCCAGGCGGTGGCGAAACGGTAGAATCATTTGTGTATCCGGCTATTTTGTATCCGGTAAACAAACACATGAAACTCTATACCGAAGAACAATTTGGACCGCTTATTCCGGTTGTACCTTTTGATGATTTGGAAGAGCCTATCAATTACCTTATCGAATCTACCCACGGACAGCAAGTGAGTATTTTTAGTCAAGATAAAGACGAAGTAGCTTCTTTAATTGATCCGCTGATAAATCAGGTGAGTAGAGTAAACATCAATTGCCAATGTCAACGTGGGCCAGATGTATTTCCGTTTACCGGCCGTAAAGATAGTGCCGAAGGAACGCTTTCGGTAGTAGATGCCTTGCGTGCATTTTCAATCCGCTCTTTGGTAGCTACCAAATTAAACGATAGCAACAAGCATTTGTTTAACGAAATTGTAGATACGCACAGCTCTAATTTCTTAAGCACGAAGTATTTGTTTTAAACCAACATACAACTTTTGTATAGGCCTCTTTATTACCTGGAGAGGCCTTTTTTTGATGCAGAAAGTCTTGTCCGAAATAAAAGCCGTATCTTGCACAAATTTTAGAGAGCATTGGTTCTCATTGCTCCAACATCACCCTTAAACACATACATGCAATTTCAAGATTTAAACCTTATAGAGCCTATTTTAAAAGCGCTTAAACACGAAGGTTATACTACCCCAACACCCATACAAGCACAAGCCATTCCCTTGGTATTAGACGGTAACGATTTATTAGGTTGTGCACAAACCGGCACCGGAAAAACGGCCGCCTTTACCATTCCTATTCTGCAATTATTAAGTGCCAATAAATCCTTCGATAGGAAGAAAAAAATACGCAGTTTAATTGTAACACCCACCAGAGAACTAGCCATTCAGATTGGCGAAAGTTTTAAAGCTTATGGCCGCCATACGGGACTTACCTGCAGTGTTATTTTTGGTGGAGTAAGCCAAGGTGCTCAGGTAAATGCATTAAGAACCGGAGTAGATGTGGTTATTGCCACGCCCGGCCGTTTGTTAGATTTAATGAACCAAGGTTTTTTAAGCCTCAGAGATGTAGAAATTTTTGTACTCGATGAAGCCGATCGCATGCTCGATATGGGTTTTATACACGATGTAAAAAAACTGCTTACGGTGTTGCCTAAACAACGCCAGTCGCTGTTTTTTTCGGCTACCATGCCGCCCGATATCATTAAACTATCGGATAGTATTTTAAATAAGCCTAAACAAGTATCGGTTACGCCGGTTTCGTCTACGGTAGAAATTATTAATCAGGGTATTTATTTTGTTGACAAAGGGAATAAAGCAGCGCTGTTAGTAGATATTCTTAAAAACCCTGAGATTAAAACCATGCTGGTATTTACCCGTACCAAACACGGTGCCGATAAAGTGGTAAAGCTGTTGCTAAAATACCGCATTACGGCCGAAGCCATACACGGCAACAAGGCGCAAAATGCTCGTCAGCGGGCCTTAAACAATTTTAAAGCCCAAACCACCCGAGTATTGGTAGCTACCGATATTGCCGCTCGTGGTATTGATGTGGATGAACTGGAATATGTATTGAACTACGAATTGCCAAACATTCCGGAAACTTATGTACACCGTATTGGCC
>JAIPAN010000039.1 GCA_021740025.1 Sphingobacteriaceae bacterium | reverse complement strand
ATTGGCTCGGCCGTCGAGTTGGAGCAATGGCTTCGCGATCGTAGTGAGCTAGATGCCTTGCTAGAAGAAGATTTCGCTTGGCGTTATATCCGCATGACCTGCAATACTGCCGACGAAGCTTTATTAAATTCTTTTCAATATTTCGCTACCGAAATAGAACCTAAAGTAGCTCCCCTAGACGATCAATTGAATCGTAAATTTATAGGGAGCACATTTCTAACTGAACTAGATCAATCAAAATATGCCATATTAATTCGTGGAACCAAACAAGCCTTAGCGCTTTTTAGAGAAGAAAACATTCCGCTGCAAACCACCATTCAGGTAGAACAACAAAAATACCAAGGCATTACGGGCGCCATGTCGGTAACGTTAAATAAGCAAGAATATACGCTAGAACAAGCAGCTACTTTTTTAAAAGACACCAACCGAGAAACAAGAAAAAATGCTTGGCAGGCCATTAGCAACAGACGTTTAGTAGAAAAAGATACGCTAAACAACTTATTTAATACCTTACGAGCACTACGTCACCAGGTGGCTCAAAATGCCAATTTCGATAATTTTAGAGATTATATGTTTGCAGCCTTGGGGCGCTTTGACTATACCGCCGAAGACTGTTTTCAGTTTCACGAAGCCATTGAAAAAACCGTGGTGCCAGTTTTGGCAAAACACGCCGATGCTCGTAAAAAAGCCTTAGCGTTGCCAAGTTTACAACCTTGGGATTTGGAAGTAGACACCTCGGGCAAGCCTGCATTAAAGCCATTTAAAAACGGGGCCGAATTAATCGAAAAATCCATTGCCTGTTTCGGAAAATTAGACCCCTTTTTGGGCGAACGTTTACAGGCCATGAAAGCCAATGGTTTATTTGATGTGGAGAGCCGCAAAGGCAAAGCCCCAGGTGGTTATAATTACCCATTGGCCGAAACCGGTGCACCATTTATTTTTATGAATTCGGCAGGTTCTTTTAGAGATTTAACCACCATGGTACACGAGGGGGGCCACGCCATTCACACCTTTGTTACCGCCGATTTAGAACTAAACGATTTCAAGCATTGCCCCTCAGAAGTGGCCGAATTGGCCTCCATGAGCATGGAATTAATTTCTATGGACCATTGGGATGAATTTTTCACCAATCCCGAAGAACTAAACCGTGCCAAGCAGGAACAATTAAAAGATGTACTAAAAACCTTGCCTTGGGTTGCGGTGGTCGATCAATTTCAACATTGGATATACACCCACCCCGAGCACAGTACCGAAGAGCGCAGCATCGCCTGGAAGAATATATTTGAAAAATTTGGTGCCAACTTTATCGATTGGACAGAACACCAAGAGGCCGAATTAAATTTATGGCAAAAACAGCTACACATTTTCGAAGTGCCTTTTTATTACATTGAATACGGAATGGCTCAATTAGGTGCCATTGCTGTTTGGAAAAACTACAAAGAAAATCCTAAAAAGGGCTTAGAGCAATATTTGGACGCCTTAAAACTTGGCTACACAAAAACCATTCGCGAAATTTATGAAACCGCAGGTATTAAATTTGATTTTAGCGCCGCTTACATTCAAGAATTAGTAAACTTTGTACAACTCGAATTGGTAGCATTAGAAAAATTATCTTAATAAGAAATATATCTAAATATAAAAGATAGAAAAAATTAAAAATTGCCTATATATTTAGTTAATTTTAAGCATACAGAATTAGTTAGTAGAACATGAACTTCCTCAGAAAAAAAACAATTAGCGGCATATTAAAAGACCAAAAAGAAGGTTTTTCTGATGCTGAACACGAACAAAAAAACCTGAATAAAGTTTTGAAAGTACGTGATTTAACGGCAATGGGTATTGCCGCCGTAATTGGTGCAGGAATTTTCTCTACTATTGGTACCGCTGCCTTTAATGGTGGGCCCGGCGTGTCTATTTTATTCGTAATTACTGCCATAACCTGCGGTTTTTCTGCCTTGTGTTATGCAGAATTTGCTTCACGTGTACCCGTTTCTGGCAGTGCCTATACCTATGCATACGTGGCTTTTGGCGAATTGGTTGCTTGGATTATTGGTTGGGCCTTGATTCTAGAATACGCTATCGGTAATATAGTGGTGGCTATTTCATGGAGTGGCTATTTCAATAACCTACTCCAGGGCATTGGCATACATTTGCCGGGCTGGCTTACCATGGATAGTACCACGGCTTTGGGTCGATTTCAAGAAGCTGAAACTGCCATGGCTGCAGGTAGGCTAGTTAATAACAGCTTATTAGACGCTTACCAAGCTTGGACTACCGCACCCATGATTGGCGACTATAAGGTGTTTTTAAATATTCCGGCCATGCTCATTGTGGTATTGGTTACATGGTTGGCTTACATAGGTATTAAAGAAAGTAAAAAGAGTACAAACTTTATGGTGGCACTAAAAGTTGCGGTTATACTTTTTGTAATTGGCATTGGCTTTTTCTATGTAGATACAAACAACTGGGCGCCATTTTTACCTAACGGATTTAGCGGTGTATTGCGTGGCGTATCGGCGGTATTTTATGCATACATCGGTTTTGATGCCATTTCTACTACAGCTGAGGAGTGTGAAAACCCACAACGAGACTTACCCAAAGGGATGATTTACTCCCTCATTATTTGCACAGTTTTATACATTTTAATTGCCCTAGTGCTCACCGGTATGGTAAACTACTCCGAATTAAAAGTAGACGATCCATTGGCTTTTGTATTTGAACGAATCAATAAACCTTGGATTAGTTATATCATTTCGGTTAGTGCCGTTATTGCTACCACCAGTGTATTATTGGTATTTCAATTGGGCCAACCACGTATTTGGATGAGCATGAGTCGCGATGGTTTATTACCTAAATCATTCAGTAAAATCCATAAGAAATATCAAACACCAGCATTTGCTACCATTATTACCGGCTTTTTAGTGGCTATACCAGCTTTATTTGTAGATAGCAGCTTGGTAACCGACCTAACTAGTATTGGCACTCTATTCGCCTTTGTATTGGTTTGTGGTGGAGTGCTGTACTTACCTAAAGATGAAAATCCCACCCAAAAACGTTTCCGCATTCCTTATGTAAATGGCAAGTTCATTATCCCCATTTTGATAGTGGTGCTGGGTTGGTTGTTTAGCGATTTTATTGGTAGCAAGCTAAATTTCTCCGAAGGTTGGGAAAGTTGGAAACACCACATTCCCTTCTATCTCTTCCTCCTTATATGTGTGGGATCAGCCATTTTGAGTTTTAAAAACAATTTCTCCAGTATTCCGGTATTGGGCCTAATGAGTTGCTTTTATTTAATGACCGAAATTCCGGTAAAAAATTGGCTCGTATTTGGTATCTGGTTAGTAGTAGGCCTAAGTATTTACTTTGGCTACAGCTATCCACGAAGTAAACTCAATCAACCAAACAATCACTAAAAAAATCCCCGAATATATTCGGGGATTTTTTTTTAATTAATTCTATTTAAGATGATGTTTTTAGGTGCCGATACCATGAGTGGCACCCGTTCTATTTTTACGAAGCTAGAATCGAGGCCAAAGGCTTTAACTTCTGATAAACTTAGTTTATGTAATATGAAGTAGTATTTCATAATAAAGCGCTCTAAAAAAGGCAATTTATTCGATCTAGATAACACTTTCTCCAATAAAACAAACCGGAAATCACCCACAATATGGTTTTTTTGTAAGGAAGGATGCTTGCTTGTAATATCTACTTCCTTATTTTTAACCAAGTCCTCCACAACTTTACGGAATAATACATTGATACGCTGCTCTACCCTAAAGCCAAGTTTAAAATCAATTCGAATTAATTTACCCGGAATGAGGAAATCAACCTTATAATCGTTGGTATAGGGCTCATCCATCACATCTACATGCACCAACCAATACACATCGGCACGTTTTGGTTGTTTTTGTAAAATGGAGTACATGATTTTTAACTCTATTTCGGATCGGAAATTAGCACTAGTTAAATACACCAATTGCGATGACAATTTTGGAACAGTCTCATCTTCACTTAAATCCTTAATAATTGGATAATACTCTTCAATATCAACAAATTTCACAAATCTATTTTTAATTTTTCGGGCAGATGACCAGGCCCACATTACCGAAAAAAGTACAGAACCTAAAACAATGGTAAACCAACCACCGTGCATAATTTTTAACATATTACCAGCTAAAAAGGTAAGTTCTATAATAAGGTATACTGTTAAAAAAATTACAACCAAGTAAGTAGGTACTTTTTTTCTGCGTAGATAAATGCTTAAAAGAATTGTGGTTGTAAGCATCGCTAAGGTAATAGAAAGCCCATAGGCTGCCTCCATTTTAGTTGACTCTTGAAAAATAAATACAACCAACAAACAACCTAACCACAATAACCAATTAATTGAAGGCACGTATAGCTGTCCTTTTTGATCGGTAGGATAATTAATTTTTACTTTTGGCCATAAATTTAAACGAACGGCCTCTGCAATAAGGGTAAAAGAACCTGAAATTAATGCTTGACTAGCAATAATAGCTGCAATGGTGGCTATAACAATTCCTGGAATTAAAAACCAAGAGGGTATGATTTGGAAGAATGGATTGGCTCCATTTAAGGGACTGCCTTGGTGCTGTATCAACCAAACACCTTGCCCCATATAGTTTAAAAGCAAACAAATTTTTACGTAAATCCAACTAATGCGAATGTTGGATTTGCCACAATGCCCTAAATCTGAATACAATGCTTCTGCTCCGGTTGTGCATAGAAATACCGCTCCTAAAATTAAAAAGGCGCTAGGGGATGAAACTAATATTTTGTAAGCATAATAGGGATTAATGGATTGTAATATTGCTGGATATTGTACCACAAATAAGCTACCCAAAACTGCCATCATAGTAAACCAAATAAACATAATTGGCCCAAAAGCTTTACCAACCAAAGAGGTACCATACTGTTGAATAATAAATAATCCGGTAAGTATGGCAATAACAATAGGAACAGTGGGTAAGCCAGGGTGCACTATGCTTAGTCCCTCAATGGCAGATGAAACGGTAATAGGTGGGGTAATTATTCCATCAGCTAAGAGTGCACAACCGCCAATCATTGCTGGATATATAAGCCATTTGGCCCTTCTTTTTACCAAAGAATACAAGGAGAAAATTCCTCCCTCTCCTTTATTATCAGCTCGGAGGGTGATTATTACATATTTTAGAGTGGTTTGTAGCGTCAATGTCCAAAAAATACACGATAAGCCGCCCAGAATTAAATCTGAAGTAATGATACTTTCGCCTACAATGGCCTTAAATACATAGAGCGGCGACGTACCAATATCTCCGTAAATAATTCCTAAACTGATTAATATGCCAGCTGCAGACAGCTTCTGAATATTTTTATGATTGCTCACTTATTTTGAATTAACGAACAAAAGTAAACCAACATTTCTGATTTACAAACTAAAAGATTACATAGTTACCATGAGCCTAAATTGTATCATTTTGGTTAAATTATGTTAAAAAAATAAAAACTAGCGTATGAGATATACAGAGCCTAAAAATTATATATATTTTTACACAAGGCATAACTATGGGGAAACTCTACAAAAACACTGTATACATACTCTTATTTGCATCTCTTTTTTTAGGGGGATTGCGGGTAAATGCCTATGAACGTACGTTAAAGCCTACTTTAAGAACCGATAGCATTCGAGCAAACGCCTCTAAAATTGGTGGAAAAATTACCGATACCCGCAAAGAGAAACCAGCGTTCTTAAAAACCAAGTTAAAAGTAAGCATGGTGCCTTTTAAACCATCGGTATTAAAACCAAGCGCCACTACACCTACCAAAGCAAACCTGCCCGATGGAAAGCTACTAAGCAATGTAAAAGTATATCCTAATCCAGTATCCGATCAGTTAAATGTAACCTATACCCTAAACAAAGAAGTAACCATGACTATTAAAATAATGGATTTTTTGGGGAATGAAGTGAGCACGCTACTATCGAGAAAACTACCTGCAGGAGAACAAAATGCGACTTTTACCATTGGCGATAGCCTAAATAGCGGTTTATATTTTATTCGATTTATTGCCGGCAACGAAACCGTTATAAAACGAATTTCTATTCAATAGTCCAACAAGCAGCAGATGAAAATTATAGCCGTTGGCCGTAACTACGCCGAACATGCAAAAGAACTAAATAACCCGGTTCCGAGTAAGCCAGTTATTTTTATGAAGCCAGATACGGCTATTTTACTAAATAATGCCCCTTTTTACCACCCTTCTTTTACTACAGATATACACCACGAAATTGAAGTAGTTCTAAAAATATGTAAAGAAGGAAAACACATTGCCGAAAAATTTGCGCACACTTATTTCGATGAAATTGGCTTAGGTATTGATTTTACTGCCCGAGATATTCAACAACAGCACAAAGAAAAAGGCCTGCCCTGGGAGTTGGCCAAATCATTCGATCATTCTGCTCCGCTTAGTAAATTTATACCCAAAGCAAACTTGGGCGATTTAGAGAATTTATCCTTCAATTTGGATCTAAACGGAAAAATGGCACAAACAGGGAATACCCGAGATTTACTATTCAGCTTCGATAGAATTATTGCCTTTGTATCGCAATACATCACCCTAAGAAAAGGCGATTTACTCTTTACCGGAACACCCGAAGGCGTAGGTAAAGTAAATATAGGCGATCACCTAGAAGGGTATCTTGGGGAAGAAAAACTACTAGATTTTCACATTAGATAATGCGACTTAGTTTTCTTTTTCTACTTTGCTTTTCGTTCGTACATACGCAAGCACAACCCTATAAAGCTAGTACATACCCAAAAGAAGATTTTAGATACCCACTGGATTTAACCCCATCTATAGCCGGTAGCTTTGGCGATTTGCGCCCCAACCATTTTCATTCGGGCTTGGATTTTAGAACAAACCAACGGGAGGGTTATCCCATATTTGCTGTTTCCGATGGCTATATAGCTCGTTTACGGGTACAAATTGGTGGTTTTGGGCAAGCTATTTACATAAACCACCCCAATGGTTACACCAGTGTATACGCACACCTAAGCGCCTATGCCCCTAGCTTGGCACAAAAAGTAAAAAGCGCTCAATACGATTTAAAACAATTTGAAGTAGACTTTCCCCTAGATTCGAGCCAAATTGTAGTAAAAAAAGGGCAATTAATTGGCTGGACTGGAAATACGGGAAGCTCTGGCGGGCCGCACCTACATTTCGAACTTCGCGATACACAAACAGAAGAGATAATCAACCCTCAACTCTTTGGTTTAACTATTCCAGATAAGGTAAATCCGGAATTTAAAACGCTTTATGTGTATGCCTTAAATGGCCTCCCTTTCTCTGAAAAAACGAACAAAAAAGCGCTGCCTCTAGTAGCTAGTAAGGGCGAATATATTCTGAATACGCCCAAACCTATATTGCTCCCAGCCGATGCTGGATTAGGAATAGTAGCAGTAGACAGAACTAGTACTCAGGGTGCTTCTCACGGGCTGTATTCCATAGAATTAAGTCTCGATGACCAGGTAATTTACACCGCTAGCTGGGAACGGTTCAGCTTCGATCATACCAAAGCCATTAACAGTCACCTCGATTATTTTGCACTAAAAAATACAGGGGTTTCTATACACAAAAGTTTTGTAGACCCCGGGAACCCATTGCAAATTTATGGAGAAAACAATGGGCATATACAACTAAATGATGACCGCATACACCAAATACGCTACACCATTACCGATGTAGCAGGTAACAGCAGCACCCTTAGTTTTGAGGTACAAAGAGACCCAACTAGCAACATACAAAAAGTACTAGCTAAAGAAAATGTATTTCAAGCCAGCAAAGACAACACCTTCAGCAGTGCCACAGTTCAACTAAACATATCAAAAGGTACCTTGTACAACGATATCTCTTTTGAGTATGCCAGCACAGCCAAGCTTGCAGGCAGTTATTCCCCGCAACACCGCATTTATAAAGCAAGTACACCCATACATCAAGCTTATGCCCTCAGCATTAAAGTTGATGGACCTATAGCCGAAAAATTACAAGCTAAAACACTGATAAAAGATACCAAAGGAACTAGCTATGAAAGTAGCTACCAACATGGGTGGGTAAATGCGCAAGTAAAATCATTTGGCACTTTTTACGTTTCAATAGATTCC
>JAIPAN010000038.1 GCA_021740025.1 Sphingobacteriaceae bacterium | reverse complement strand
CCTTATTTTATGCTGAACGAGCTAAACACGTAGTTTCGGTAGAACACAACAAGGAATGGTTTGAAAAAATTAAAACCGCATCACCTAAAAATTCAGAGCTTATATTTTGCGAATTAGTACCCAATGGGGCATACAGTAAAATGCCTATAACTTCCCAAAAGAAATATGATGTTATTATTATAGATGGCCGCGACCGGGTAAATTGTTGCAAACAAGCGTTAGTTGCCTTAAGCAAAAGTGGGGTTGTGGTTTTAGACGATTCGGAACGTGATTTTTATGCCCCGGGTATTGCCTTCCTTAAAAAACAAGGCTTTAAAGAGCTGGCCTTTAGTGGCATTTCGCCTGGTTTATTTTATTATAAAACTACGTCGGTATTTTACAAATCCGATAATTGTTTAGGTATCTAAAACTATGCAAAAGCTAGCCCCCATCGCTTTATTTGTATACAACCGGCCGGAGCACACCCGCCGTACGCTTCAGTTTTTACAGCAAAACGAGTTGGCAGCCGATTCCCATTTATTTATTTTTTCGGATGGCCCCAAAAACGCCAAACAAGCCGAAAAAGTGGCTAAAGTGCGGACGTTAATAAATCAAGTAGACGGTTTTAAATCGGTAGAAATTTTTGAGCGGAGCAACAATTTAGGCCTGGCCAATTCGGTAATTAGTGGTGTTAGCCAGCTGATGGATAAATATGGCAAGGCGATTGTTTTTGAAGATGACTTAATTACCTCTCCCTATACCTTACGTTATTTTAACGATGCTTTAGTCCGCTATCAAAACGAAGAAAGGGTGATGCACATCGGGGCCTACATGTATCCTTTACCTCTCCCCGAATCGGAGCAATTACCCGAAACCTTCTTTTTTAGAGCAGCAACAAGCTGGGGTTGGGCAACTTGGGCACGGGCTTGGCAACAGTTCAATCCCGATGTAGAAGCGCTCATAAAACAGTTTGATGCAAAAAGAAAACATCAATTTTCTATCGAAGGCAGTATGAATTTTTGGAAACAAATGCAAGAGCTGAAGGCCGGAAAAAATAATTCCTGGGCCATACGTTGGTATGCTTCCATTTTTTTAACAGGTGGGCTTACCCTTAACCCGGCTCATTCATTGGTGAGTAATATTGGCCACGATGGCAGTGGCGTGCATTCGGGTATCAATGAAATTTATAATGTGTCCATCAGCCCACAGCCAGTTAAACATTTTCCGGAGCATATTGCTGAACATGCAGCAGCCTATAATTTAATTAAAATCTTTTTGAAAAATAGAAAAGGCAATTTATGGCAACGGGTATTGCGTTATGTGAACCAGCGTTTGCGTGCTTAGCGTTTTCCTGCTACCACCAAAATATAGGGCGATAGATTTTTGCTTTCGAATGGGAAAAGCTTGCTCCAAACTTTACCCAATACCCAAATCCCTTTTACAAATACTTTGGCCACCGCCGATTGACTTTCTTTTTCCTCTAACCAGACACTAAACTTTCCGTAATAGCCAGCCTCTTCTACTATTAGCCCTAATTCTTCAAGCAAAGAGCGCAATAGTTGAGGATCCATACAGGCCAGTTCGTGCTTATCGTAATTTTCTTTATCGAATGTTTTTTGCACCCAGCCATTAATTCCTCTAAAATTGGGGAGGGTAATTACCAAACTGCTACCCGCCTTCATAAACTGCACGTGCCGGGCCAAAATATCTCGGGTATCTTTAAAATGCTCAATCAATCCGCATGATAACACTAAATCATAAGAGTTGGTAGGTGTATAGGCTAATAAATTGGTTTCTATAATTTCTATGTCCGAAGGCGATAAGGCATTGGCTTGGCAAAGCTGTTTAATAAGGCCCGGATGAATAAAATAATCGAGTAAAGTTGTCTTCTTAATACCGAGGTGTTTTTTTAAGAAAACGGTGTAATAGCCCGGAAAACCACCCAATTCAATGGCACTTTCAATGCCTTTAGCGTCCGAAATACGTTTAAAAATTTCGTGAAAAAGATAATTTTTGGGAATGGAAAAGGCAATATTGATTTTCGATTCCCAATAGCTGGTCCAAAACGCTCCGTCGGTTAATTCATTAGCCATGGTGCTAAAATAAACATTATTGAGAGCTTTAAACAGGGTAAACAAGGTATAAATATGTATTTTTGATTGTTTTGAAAGTTGTACACCTAAATAGCTACGAAAATAACGGAGGGGCAGGTCGTGCTGCTAGCCGCTTAGTACAGGCTTTGAAAGCTCAGGGCCTAGATGCTAGCCTTTGGGTAAATTATTCTTTTGAAGTCCAAGCCAGCCAACAGAACTTTTCTAGAGGGTTATTTCCAAAATTTATTACAGCCGTTCAAATTATTTTAGAAAGAATACGTACTAAAACGAGGATAAAGCCCGTCAAAACACCTTTCTCCATTCCTTTTTTCGGGAAAGATATTAGCCGACATCCAGTTTTAAGAGAAGCCGATATTATTCATCTCCATTGGATAAATCATGCTTTTTTACGCCCTAAAGATCTTGCCAAACTACAAAAACTAAATAAACCGATTGTATGGACTTTTCACGATAGCAATGCCTTTACCGGCGGTTGCCATGTGCGTTATGCCTGTACCCATTTTGAGCAAGCTTGTGGAAACTGCCCGATTGTAAAACAGCCTAGCACACACGATCTTTCTCACCACATATGGAAGTCTAAAAAGCAGGCCTATGCCGGTTTAGAGCTGCAGGTAATTGCGCCTAGCCAATGGATGGCTCAATCGGCTAAAAAAAGTTCCTTGTTCGCCCAATCGCCTATTCATATCGTGCCCAACACACTCAATACGGAGGTTTTTGCTCCTTCAGATAAAGTGCTTGCTCGAGAGAAACTAGGTCTTCCCGCAAATGACTTTCTAATTTTGAGTGGCTTTATGCCCTCGGCAAACGATAAACATAAAGGCGCCGATTTATTGGTAGATGCCCTTGGTATTTTTGGGCAAAATAATGTAGCCGAATTGGTAGTTTTCGGCAATCGTGCGGCTAGTGATCTGCCCGATTTTAATCTGAAAACTACTTTTTTAGGAACCATTACTGAGGAAGAAAAACTAGCACTCTGCTACGCCGCTGCCGATGTATTCGTAACGCCATCTATTGAAGATAATTTGCCCAATACTGTATTAGAAAGCTTGGCTTGCGGTACTCCCGTGGTGGCGTTTACTACCGGAGGCATTCCCGATATGGTTAAACATCAACAAAATGGCTATTTGGCAAAAGGTACTTCCCCGGAAGGGTTAGCCAACGGCTTGGCTTGGGTGAAAAATCATGCGGATAAAGGGGCCTTGTCTAAGTCAGCTAGGCAGACGGTACTAACTACTTTCTCCGAAACGGTGGTGGCGCAACAACACATTCAGTTATATCAAACTATTATTCATAATCGTGCATAAACCTACACTCTCCATTATTACCATTGTGTACAATAACGTTCGCGATATTGAACGTACCATGCTTTCGGTGCTTAATCAAAGCTATGCCCACATAGAGTACATTGTGGTAGATGGTGCCTCTACCGATGGGACTTTGGAAATTATTCAGCGTTATCAAGATAGATTATCAAAAGTAGTATCAGAAAAAGATGCCGGCATTTACGATGCCATGAATAAAGGCCTTGCGTTGGCTAGCGGCGATTATGTATTGTTTATGAATTCGGGCGATGAATTGTATGCCCCAGATACCGTTGAAAACGTATTTGCTACGGCACCAAATGCCGATATTTATTATGGCGAAACCGAAATGTATAACGAGGCTTGGCAAAGTATTGGCAAACGCCGACACAGTGTGCCCGAAAAATTTACCTGGACAAGTTTCCGTTTTGGGATGACCATTAGTCATCAAGCTATTTATATCCGCAGAACTTTAACCGAACCTTATGATAGGAAGTACCAGTTAAGTGCCGATATCGATTGGATTTTAACTGCGGCCCAAAAAGCTAAAACCTCGGTAAAAGTATCGGGTTATGTGGCCAAATATTTAGTGGGAGGCATGTCTAAAAAGCGTCATCGCCAAAGTTTAATAGAGCGTTTTGCCATTTTTACGAAGTATTATGGCTTACTACCCAACCTGTTTAACCACCTAGTAATTGCGGCCAAACTTTTATTTTATTATCTCCGCTTTGGCCGATCGAATGATTAACAAAAAAGCCCCCGAATTTTCGGGGGCTTTTTTGTGTGCAGTATATGTGGGCCTAAACCTCTTCTGCTCTGCGATTTTTATAGATAAGAAAGCCCAATAAAGCCACTAATAAAATCGAGGCTAGGAGCGATATTTTTTCTCCCAACATATATGAAGTGGGCTCGAATTCAAACTCTAGCGTATGGTTTCCTCCCGGCAATGCGGCGGCACGTAAAAGGTAATTGGCTCTAAAATATGGAATTTCTTCTCCATCTACATAGGCTTTCCATCCTTTATCGTACCAAATTTCAGAAAATACAGCAATCATATCTTTACCAATGGAGTAGGTATAGGTTAAATGATCTGGACGGTAGTTGCTAAGTTTAATGGTCCCGTTCGGATCGAATCCTACTTTTTTGGTATCTATTAATGATTTAAACTCGTTTCCTACAAAGGCTTCTTTTCTCGGATCGAAACTACTAATGGCATTCATTTCCTCATCGGCACTTTTTACAAAGGTTACGTTGGGCACAAACCAAGCATTACCGCAAGCACTTTCGCGGCGTTCCATTTTCTGCGATTTGTTTTGCTCGTCGTTGCCAATAATGTATTTGGCGTTCAACATATCCAACACATCTTCATTAATAGCGTTGTTAAACTGTTTGTCTAATACTTCTTGAAAACGTTTCAACTTGGCCGCATGGTAACCACCCACCGTTTTGTGGAAATAGCTGGTGCTGGCATTGCTAAATGTTTGAATGCTCAAATCAAATACCCGGAAATTGGGGCTGGTATCTTTTAAAATAAATTGATCTACCTCACGAGCTTGGAATTGTTGGGTGAGGGCTGTCTGATCAACAAAATTATCGTTGTTTAAATAGCGTTTATTTACTCCCCACATATCTACCAATATTACAACAGCCAATAAAGCAGTAGCTGTTCCTGCACTTAGTTTTTGCTTAATTAGGGCCCATACCAATGCGGCACCAATGGCTACAAAAATAAGCGATCTAAATACATCGCTACGGGCTAGGCTGATGCGGTCATTTACTAGGCC
Organism: Sphingobacteriaceae bacterium; assembly: GCA_021740025.1. The sequence continues at coordinate 3,017 of JAIPAN010000038.1, read as the reverse complement.
TTGCGCAATGCTTTCGGCAAAACTGCGGTCACCACCAGTAATTTGCGACAATTGGTCTATTAATTGACCATGGCCTGCTGTTTGGAAACTAAAAAATAAGCTTGGAGCAGCTGCCACTATCGCTAATAAACCTAGCGTGCCATAGGCTGCGTATTGCACTTTCTTTAGTAATTTTTGTTTGTCTTCTTTACTATCAATAAGTTCTTGCACGGCCAGCACTGCTAACACAGGAACTAGGAATCCCGCAATGACCAGAATAGATTCAACAGCTCTAAATTTATTGTAAAGTGGAAAGTACTGGAAGAAAATATCGGACACCAAGGGCCAGTTTTTACCAAAGGATAAGAATACACTCAACAGGGTAGCTGTAAAAATCCACCATTTGGTACGGCCTGGTACTACAAACAAACCTAATACAAACAAGAAACAAATAATGGCTCCAAAATAAAATGGACCCGAGGTAAACGGTTTCTCTCCCCAATAGGAAGGTAGTTGTTTGGAAAAAGCCAGGGCTTGTTCTGCCGGCACCCCTTTATCGGTTAAGCTTTTTACTACTGCACCATCTTCGGGTAGAGGGGTATTGCTGGCACCTCCATAAAAATTAGGTACTAAAAAAGTAATATTTTCGCCTATACCTTGGCTCCATTGGTAGGCATATTCTTTATCTAAACCATTACTTGGCGCCAATTGGTTGGTGCTTAAATTTGATTTTCCACGGATAGATTCCTTACCATATTCGTAGGTAGTCCAAAGCATGCCGGCGTTTACGGAAACAGCTAATACAAGGGCTGCCACTAAATAGGCTGCAGGCTTAAGCAGTTCTTTTACGGTTTTGGTTCTAATGGCGTTTACCAATTCAAATCCTATGAAAACTAAAATGGCTATAAATAAATAATAGGTCATTTGAATATGGTTAGACCTAATTTCTAATGCCAAGGCAATGGCCGTAATGGCCACACCCAGCAGGTATTTTCTACGCAGTGTAAGGAGTATACCCGCTAAAATAGGTGCAAAGAAAGCCAAAGCCAATGCTTTATTACTGTGGCCGGCTTCAATAATTATAAAGTTATACGATGAAAATGCAAAGGCAATGGCTCCGGCCGCTGCCAACCAAGGTTTTACACGCAATACCGAAAAAAGGAGGTATGCGCCCAATAAATACAATAAAACGGTATCTACTGGGTTAGGAAAAACAGTTTTTAAAAACGAAATTACATAGGTAGTAATGTTATACGGATATTGTACCCAAATTTGGTACGAAGGCATTCCACCAAACATCGAATTCGTCCAAAGCGGTGCTTTGCCATCAAGGGCTTTAAAATCCATGATTTCTTTTTGCATGCCTTTTGCCTGCAAAACATCTTGTTGATACAATCCTTTGCCTTGTATGGCCGGGCTAAAATACACCAAGCATAACAATAGGAAAATGCCAATAATTAGTAAATGATTGGCGTTGCGTTTAAACCAGTTGTTCATATTTTCTATTTAAGATTTCAAAAATAGAAAAAAGCAGCATAGTAGCATCAATCTAGATGCTACATTCTGAGAACAAGAGCTTAGTTTATTTCTTCGAAATCTACAAATTCGCCTGCCAAATCTTTTTTAGGCTTTTTGCCTTTGGGCGGCACGTAATCTACATGAATACTGCCCTCGGGTTGTTTAGGGCGGCCTCCTTGCGCTTGCTCGGCTCGTTTTTGCAGCTTAGCAAGCATACGTTTCAATACTAAAGGCAGAGCAATTCGGACAACAATGCGGAGGAGCCACAGAATTAGAAAGAGGTAAAATAAAAACCGTAATACTTCCATTTGTTTTAAATAGTTTACAAATTTAGACGATTTCTGCTGAAAAATGTTTCAACCAGTGCGTTTTAGTCCTCAATAATTTCAATTACGCGGCCAACTTGTCCATCTTCTAAACGCACTTTAATACCTCTAGAGTGAAAAGACGAACTGGTGAGCAGGTCTTTTACCACTCCTCGGGTGCGGGCGCCTGTACGTTGGTCTTTTTTTAAGATGATGTCTACTTCCAAGCCGGGGTAAATGTCGCTGCGGTTTTGTCCGTTCATGGCTATTTATCCTTTAAAATATTCTCCAAGGCAAACATTTCGTCGCGGAGTTTGGCTGCTTGCAAGAAATCCATATCCTTGGCGGCAGCATTCATTTCTTTCTTGGTTTTGTCTATGGCTTTTTGCAAATCGGCTTTGCTCATGTATTGCACAATGGGGTCGGCGGCTAGGCTGGCCAGCATATCGCTTTCTACATAGGCTTTGGCTACACCACCGGCAAAATCCATTACCGAGGTTTGCTCCATAATAGATTCACGAGATTTTCCCACGGTGGTTGGGGTAATGCCGTGTGCTAGGTTGTAGGCAATTTGTTTATCGCGGCGGCGATTGGTTTCATCTATAGTAATGCGCATGCTTTTGGTTACGCTATCGGCATACATAATTACTCGGCCTCTATCGTTACGGGCCGCACGGCCAATGGTTTGTATCAAAGAGCGTTCTGAACGTAAAAAGCCTTCTTTATCGGCATCTAAAATAGCCACTAAGGAAACTTCGGGTAAATCCAATCCTTCTCGTAATAAGTTGATGCCTATTAATACGTCAAATTCGCCGAGGCGTAGGCCACGCAAAATTTCTACCCGTTCTAGGGTTTTTACTTCGGAGTGTATGTAGCGCACCTTAATACCGAGTTTTTGCATGTATTTGCTCAACTCTTCGGCCATGCGTTTAGTAAGGGTGGTTACCAAAACTCGGTCGCCTTGTTTCACGGTTTTATCAACTTCGTCTAATAAATCATCTACTTGGTTAATGAGTGGGCGCACATCAATTAATGGGTCTAGCAATCCCGTTGGACGAATAACTTGCTCTACAAATACGCCTTCGGTTTTTTCTAATTCGTAATCGCCGGGAGTGGCACTTACATAAATAGTTTGTGGGGCTAAGGTTTCAAATTCGTTAAAATTTAAGGGGCGGTTATCCATGGCGGCCGGCAAGCGGAAACCATATTCTACTA